>JANDLU010000026.1 GCA_024330215.1 Candidatus Gaiellasilicea maunaloa | reverse complement strand
GCCGGCGTCCTCTCGCGCTTCTCGACAATCGCAGGCGCCTGCGTCGCCGTCGTCCTGCTGACCGGGATCGTCCAGTCGTTCGTCTAGCAGATCGAGCTCGACGTGACCGCGCGCAAGGGCGGGCCTGGCCACTTCATCATCGACAGCGCGATCTTCAGCTCCGACGGTACGTGGGAGATGCAGATCGCCGCGCGCGTCTCCGAGTTCGACGAGTACGCCAGGACGATCGAGGTGCCGATCCGCTAGCAGATCCCGAGAACGACATCCACTCGACGAGATACGACTCCGAGCGGTACTGAGGACGCGCGGGGACGGGTTCGACGAGATCATCGGCGCCGACCGGCACAGCGCTCCCGAGCGCTGAACGGAACTCGACGCCGCAACGAGTCGGACGTACCCTGAAGGCGGGCGCGCCCAAGCGACCGTGCCGCCCGAGCGCCTCGCCACTGTGCTGGGGCCTCGTGGTCGAGCGGATCGTGGTCGCGGGAGAGCCGCACTCCCCGGCCCGGGCGCGCCCATTCACGTTCCTCGAGCCAGTCGTGCGAGGCTGAGAGGATGCGTCCGTGAGCTCCGGCCGGCAGCGTGCGACGAGCGGAGCCGTGCGGCCTGCTCCCGCTATCGACGGCACGCCGCCCGTCTCGCCGGATCAGCTTCGAGAGGTTCCGGGCGAACGGCAGGTGGGGCGGAACACGCTCGAGACGCTGCTCTTCCGTGGGCTCTCGACGCCGATCGCGCTCGTCCTCGTCGTCGTTCAGAGCCGCTTCCTCGCCCCGTCGGGCCGCGGGACGTTCGTGCTCGTCGTCCTGACGGTAACGATCCTCTCTCGCTTGCTCGGGCAGCTCGGTCTCGCCGTCACGACGCGGCTGCGCGAGGGAGACGTCGAGGTGCGTCAACTCGTTCACCGGGCCTTTGCGCTTGCGGCTGCGCTCGGGCTCGTGGGCGGCGCGCTCGTCGTCGTCTCGGGCGCGCTGACCGACGCGGTCGGCGCCGAGCTGGCGCTGATCGCCGCCGTAGCGCTCATCCCGAATGTCCTCTGGCAGACGGTCTCCGGCGTCCTGCTCGGCCAGGCGCGCGTCCGCCTCTGGAACTACGTGCAGGCGCTGTCGCCACTCCTGACGCTCGCGGGGATGCTCGTACTCGTCGTCGGGCTCGGCGGCGGCGTCAGGGCGGCGGTCGCCGCCTGGGCGGTCGCGCACGTGCTCACCGCGACGTTCGCTCTCGTGGCCGCCCGCGATCTCTGGCTTCCGGTCGGGCCGCCGGCATTCCGCGACGAGCACGGCCGGACGATCCTGCGGCTCGCGCTCGTGCTGGGCGCCGTTCAGGTCGTGAACCTGATCGGCTACCGGATCGAGCTCTTCATCCTCGAGTGGTACGACGGCGTCGCCGCCGTCGGCGTCTACTCGATCGCGATGCAGGCGGCCGAGGCGCTGTGGCTCATCCCAGCGGCGATCGCGACCGCGATCACGGGGCCTGCGGTGCACGACGACGAGCGGGACGCGACCGGGCTCGTCGGCCGCTCGGCGCTGAAGGGTCTCGCGTACACCGCGGGCGTCGCCGTCGCCGTCGGGATCGCGGCGCCGTTCCTGATCCCGCTTCTCTTCGGCGGCGACTTCGACGGGGCCGCACGGCCGCTCGCCCTGCTCCTGCCGGGAATCGTGGCCTACGCGCCGGTCACCGTCCTCGTCGTCTACCTCTCGCTCCGCCACGGGCGTCCGAATCTCAGCCTCGGAGTCTCCGTCGTCGCGATGGTCGTGACCGCGGCGCTCGCGTTGCTCCTGATCCCGCGCTACGGCGCCGAGGGCGCGGCCGGCGCAAGTGCTCTCGGTTATGCCGCCGGCGCAGCACTCGCGTGGATTTTCTTCCGTCGCCTCTCGAGGCAGGCGGCGAGAGGCTGGAAGCACGGGACGGCAGGCTAAGATGCCGCGCATGGACGGGGTCGCGACGCCGGTCGAGGCACGGCACCGAGCGCTGCTCGAAGCGCTGCCTGATCTGCTTCTGCGGCTCGGCGCCGACGGCACCTATCTCGAGCTCGGGGGCGACCTCTCGCGGCTCGCGAATCCACCGGAGCTCGTGGTCGGCGCGAACGTGCACGACCTGCTTCCGGCTGACGTTGCGGAGTCGCTGATGGAGGGCGTCGCCGCGGCGCTCTCCTCCGATGAGCTCGCGACGGTGAACTACCGGCTGCAGACGCACCTCGGAGACCTGCGCGACTTCGAGCTGCGCATCGCCCCGGCTGCGCCGGGCGAGGTGCTCGCGATCGTGCGCGACGTCACCGACCTGCACGACGCGATCCGCGAGGTGCGCGAGTCGCGGGCGCGAATCGTGGCCGCCGGCGACGCCGAGCGCCGCCGGATCGAGCGCAACCTTCACGACGGAGCCCAGCAGCGGCTCGTCGCGGTCTCCCTCCACCTGCACCTGATTCGCCAGCGGCTCGAGGGCCGCCCGGAGGCGGTGCCCGAGCTGCTGGACGCAGCGCAGAGCGAACTCGCGCTGGCGCTCGAGGAGATCCGGGAGCTCGTCCGCGGCCTCCACCCGCGGATCCTCACCGACCACGGCCTCGCCCGTGCCATCCGCATGCTCGCGGAGCGGTCGCTCTTGCCCATCGAGATCGCCGCGCTCCCCGAGGAGCGGCTCGGACCGAGCGTCGAGGCCGCCGCCTACTACGTGATCGCAGAGGCCCTCGCGAACGCCGCCAAGCATGCGCAGGCGGGACTGATCACGGTCGGTGTCGAGGCTCTCGCGACCCACACGGTAGTCGAGGTGGCCGACGACGGCGTCGGCGGCGCCGACCCGAGCGGCACCGGGCTGCAGGGCCTCGCCGACCGCGTCGCCGCGCTCGGCGGGAGCTTCGCTGTCTCGAGCGTCCCGGGCGCCGGCACGGCCGTGCGAGCCGAGCTTCCCGCCTAACGGCCAGCCGGAGCTGAGAATGAATCACGCAGTCCCTGTCCAGACCGTTGCCCGCCTCGTCGGCATCGTGTTCCTGCTCGTCGGGATCGCCGGCTTCGTTCCGGGAGTCACGACCAACCTCTACGAAGGCCTCGAGTTCGCGGGTGATGCCGGCAACGCGGAGCTGCTCGGCCTCTTCGAGATCAGCATCCTCCACAACATCGTCCACGCGCTGTTCGGCGTCGGTGTCCTGATGGCCGCGACGCCGGCGGGAGCCCGCACGTATCTGCTCGGCAGCGGCGCCCTCTATGTCGTCCTCTTCCTGATCGGGATCGTCGGCGTTGGCGAGTGGGTGCCGATCAATGGTGGCGACAACTGGCTCCACCTCGGACTCGCAGTCGGTCTGATCGCGCTCGGCCTGATCACCACCCGGGAGAGGGACGAGGTCGGGCGGCGAGATCCCTCGCGTTAGTGACCCGTCGAGGGCCGATCTGCCGATAGTCGGGGAGATGCGGTCCGATCCATGCGGTCACTACCCGGTGCTCCGGCTCGCTGCGGTCGCCGCCCTCGCTGCGGCGATCTTCGCCTCGACCGCCTCGGCCTCGGAGCTGATCGATCGGAACGCTGCGAGCGTCAAGCTCCAGGTCGCGGCGAACGGCCAGGCACTGCTCAGCTACAACGCGCGCGGAAAGCGCTGGAACGTGCTCGCCTGGGGCGCCGAGAACGCGATCGCGCCGACGACGGCGAAACCGCAGCTCGCCTTCAAGCTCGATTACTCGGGCGGCTACGGCGCCTACAAGCGCGACGTGTGGAAGACCTTCCGGAACGCCTGCCGCCCGTACTCCGGGCCTGAACTGCAGTGGCTCGTGGCAGCATGCACGGCGACGAACGGCTCGCACTGGGCGGTGCAGGCGTGGCAGCGAATGCTGCCGAACTACGGGCTCGCGCCGAACGCCAAGCAAGCCGTCTGGGAGCTCCGGCTCTCCCACTGGTCCGGCGAGCCGGCGCAGCTGACCGTGAGGCAGAACTGGGCCTACCGGACCTTCGAGCACCTCTTCGGCTCGTTCACCTACCAGGGCAATCCCGTCCACGGGTTCAGGACGACGTCGGCCGGCCAGCCGCTCGACACCTTCGGCCGCAATCTGTACGTCGACACCTACGACTCTGCCTACGGCAAGGGCTGGAAGCGCGAGAACAGCTTCCTGACGCACAAGGGGACCGGCAAGTTCTGCTACGGCTTCTACAGCCACGGCGCGCGGCCGGTCGGCGCAGGCACGCGCTATCGCGCCACGATCATCGGCCCAGGCGTCACTCCGGACGTCTACTGGGAGTCGGAGTCCCTCGGAGCCTACGACAGGGGCTTCGACCTCCGGATGCACGAGGAGCAGAAGGCGTTCTACGCCGGCGACGGGCTCTGCAAGGCCGTGTAGAACGCGAAGTCCGACGCCCTGAGCTCGGTCGTCCCACCGTCGCGCTCCTATGATCGGCCGGTGGCGACGGGCGAGGAGCTGAAAGCAGTCCTGCGCCGCCAGCCGGTCGGCGTCTGCGTCGTCACGGTCGACCTCGAGGGCGAGCGGTTGGGGCTGACCGTCGCATCGCTCGTCTCGCTCGCGCTCGAGCCGCCGCTCGTCGGGATCTCGATCGCACGGCAGGCGGCGCTGCACGAGCTGCTCCGAGCCGCCGGCGGGTTCGGGATCTCGCTGCTCGCCGCCGGTCAGGTCGAGGTCGCGCGCCACTTCGCCCGCGGGGTTCCGCCAATCGTGCTCTGGCACGGAATCGAGACTCGGGCGGGCCGGCGGGCGCCGCTCCTCGAGGGGTCCGTCGGCTGGCTGGAATGCGCGTTGGAGGCCGAGCACGGGGCAGGCGACCACACGTTCTTCGTCGGCCGCGTCGAGCTGGCCGAGCCCGGTGAGCCGGGTCCGGCGCTCGTCCGAGTCGAAGGGGACTACGCATGATCGGAGCCGTCGTCTTCGACCTGGACGGCGTGATCGTCGATTCCGAGCAGGTGTGGGACGAGGTGCGCGAGGCGCTCGTCCGCGAGCGCGGCGGGCGCTGGAGCGACACGGCGCAGACCGACATGATGGGAAGGAGCTCGCCCGAGTGGTCGCGTTCGACGGCGCCGTCGCGGGCGTCGAGCGGCTCGCCGCCGCCGGGCTCCGGCTGGGCGTCGCGTCCTCGTCGAACCGACCCTTGATCGAGACCGTGCTCGAGCACGCCGGCATCGCCGCGCGCTCCGAGACGACCGTGTCTTCCGAGGAGGTTGGGCGCGGCAAGCCCGCTCCCGACGTCTAGAGGCGGGGTCAGGCCTTGCATTCCAGCAAACCACCACTAACTCGTCGCGCCTGAGCGGCAGATTCGTCTGCTTGCAAGACCTGATCCCGAGATCGAGGCCGGTCCGCCAGCTTGACTCGCGCGCCGACGCTCGAGCCATCAGCGGTCGCTCGGCAGCCATCCCTCGCGGTAGGGAACCCATCGCGATCTCGGCAGATCGGCGTGAGCTTCGGCGTAGGCCTCGACGGCGTTCGTCGTCTCGCGGTCGACGCTCGCTCCGTAGCGCGCCGCCGTCTTCGACACGCGGTAGACGATGCCGCCGCCCACACCGCGGCCACGGGCTCCGACGGCCAACACGACCGCCCTCTGCTCGCTCGTCGTGACGATCGCGTGCTCGGTTCCCGGCGCGCAGTAGAAGAAGTCCCACGTCGCCAGCGGTCGAGTCTTCCCCTCGACGATCAGCGTGCACTCGCCGGCGAGAACGAGGAACGCCTCCTGGGCGTTCTCGCGGTGGTACATCCCGATCGCCTGGCCGGGCCCGAGCACGTTGATGTTGATCCCCAAATGCGGGAACCGCCGCTTCCCTTCGAACGTGCAGTAGGAGCCGAGCGCCCCCTCGTCGCGCCAGCGGGACTCGCGCGCATTGACGACGAACCAGCCCTCGCCGTCCGTCACGAGTCCGTTCTTGCTCTTCCGCACAGGAGCCTCGGGGATCACCACGAGGGAGTCTGACACACCCTCACCTCACTATCAGTTGCGGCTCGAGACCGAAGCACGCAGCGACTCGGGCCGCCTCCCGCTCCAGTCCGACCAGCTGCGCCCTCGTCAGCTTTGCGAACGACTCGACCCGCAGCTCGACCTTCTTCCCGGCGCGCTTCCGCGACCAGGTGCCCGCGACGACGCCGCCAACGAGCAGCCACGAGAGTGCACCCGGGCCTTCGAGCCGGCCCTTGCCGTGCGCCTTCGTCCGGGCGACCGCCTCGGGCGAGAAGAGGTGGCGACGCTCGCGGAAGCCCATCACGTAAGCGTCGTACTCGGGGATCAGGCGGATGCCTTCGGGCGATGCCGGGCGCTTCGCGTCGCCGGCGAGGAGCCACGCCTCGCGACCTTCGACATCGACCTCGACGAGCTCTCCTGCGATCGAGCCGAGGAGCGCCTCCGCATCCTTGGCCTTGAACTGCGAGCCGGCCACCCACTGGGCGAACTCCCTGTGCGTCGCCGGGCCGAACGCGGCGAGGTAGCGGCGCAGGACCTCGGCGAGCGCCGCCTGCGGCTGCCACTCCTGCTGCACCACCCCGAGCCACTGGTCAGGGCGCACGAAGGTGACGCGGGTCCCTTGCGGCGGCCCGTGGACGAGCGTCCCGTTCAACGCCGCCGGACCGAGGACGGTTCCCCAACCGGAGCCGATGTGCTCCCGCGCCCAACCGCTCACGTGCGGCGTCACCGCCGCGACGAGCTCGTCTCGCGTCAGGCAGCGGCCGTCGAGCGCGCCCGAGAGCGCGGCCAGGATCTGCTTTGCCTCCTTCGGCCGCACCTCGTTCGCGAAATACCAGTCGCCCACGGCCGCTCGTCGCGCCGCCAGCCAGAGCCCGAGTTCGTCGGCAGGATGGAGGTGGAGCGTGCCGCGCAGCGTCCACGTCTTCACGAGCGATCGCTCCTTCCAGAGCGCGCGGCTGACGTGCTCCCGGGTCAGACCTCGCAGCCGCGCCGAGAGGGCGAGCTCGGCGGCCGACATCACCTGTGCGTGGACCCCGCCGACCTCGCGCACGAGTTCGACGAGTCGCGTCCGCGGTGCGGGCTTGACGAGATGGTGGCGCGCCAGCCGGCGAGCGCGCACCTGCTCCCACGTCAAGGAGCTACTGGATTCACCCACTCGATCTCCGTGAACCGCGCGAAATCGGTATCGGCCGAAGCAACCGCCAGCCCGTGCTCTAGCGCGAGCGCGGCGAGTTGCCCATCCATCACGACGTCGCCTGCCAACTGATGCCTCTCGATCAAACTGCCGAGCAGGTTGGCGTACCGAGGCCCCGGTACAGGCGTCCACGCCGATGGGGACGCGAGCCATGCCGAAATCTGCGCCCACGCCGCAGTCGGAGCGAGCGGATTCGGAAAGGCACGGCGGTTCGTCGAGATGCGGAGAAATGTGCCAAGACTCTGCCACGGGATTCCGGTGGCTTCGCTGCCGTTCAACGTTTCGTCGAGCCACTCTCGGGTGCGCATATGAAACGGGCTACTCTGGTTCGCCGCGTAGAGCAAGAGATTCGCGTCGAGCAGCACCTATTTGTGGAACGGGCCTTCGAGTTCTTCCAACGCCCGACCGATGTTCGTAAGGTCGACGTACGGCTCACCCATGTCGTGTGCCTTCTGAACGAATCGTTTCCGCGGCGGCTGGTAGAGGAGGCCCTTGCGGATCAGATCGTTGACCGCCTCACTCAGCCCCAACCCACGCTCGCGCCGAACGTTGTCCAGCGCCGCGGCGACATCCTTCTCCAGGGTGACGGTCGTGCGCATCTCCACGAGCGTAGCATCGTGATGCGTCTATGTCTGCGTCAAGATGTCCGATTCGGACGGAAGGAGGATCTCCTTCAGCGTGTCGCCGCGGAGGCCGAGCCGGAGCGTCTCGAGCGGGATCACTTCCTCCGGCTCGATGTTGCCGAGATTGACCTCAGGCCCGAACTGCTTCACGAACCAGGCCTGGGCGTCCTTCGCGGGCGCCTCGAAGATCAGGTCGTGGAAGTCGATCGAGTGGGCGATCTCGTCGATCAGGCCCGTGCGCATCTCGCCATCCTTGCGGAAGACGCCCGCGGTGCCGCCCTCCCGGGCCTCGGTGATCACCTTCCAGGCGCCCGCGTCGAGCTCCTCCTTGATCCACTCGACCCATTGGTACGGCGCGTAGACGACGTCCGAATCCTTCGAGCCGACCTCGGAGAGCACCGTGAAGTCGCGGCCGAAGTCGGCGATCAGCTCGAGCTTGCGCTCGCGCGGGATCTCGAGCGTGCCGTCGGAGATCTCCACGTGCGAGAAGCGGTAGTGCTCGAGCCACGACTTGAAGCCGTCGAGCTTGTCGCGCGCGTAGACAACCTCGAAGAGCGTGCCGCCGCAGACGATCGGCGTGTCGAACGAGCGATAGAGTGCGATCTTCTTCTCGAGATTCTGCGTGACGTAGCTTGTCCCCCAGCCGAGCTTGACGATGTCCACGTACTCGCCGGCGGTGTCGAAAAGACCCTCGATCTCACGGATATTGAGACCCTTGTCCATGACGTGGGTGAGTCCGCTCGTGCGCGGCTTCGGGCTGCGCGCCGGCAGGTCGAGGAAGTTCGGGTGGGGCTCGCCATTAGAGACGGGCATAGATCTCCTTCAACTTGGCCTGGGCGGCGGTCTGGACGTCGTGGTAGAGCGAGTTGCCGTGCGCGTCGATCCCGACCGTGAGCGGGCCGAAGTCCTTGACGCGGAACTTCCAGAGGCACTCGGGCATCAGCTCCTCCCACATCACCTCCTCGATCTCCTCGATCTGCGTCGTCTCGAGCGCGGCCGCGCCGCCGACGATCGCGAAGTAGACCATCCCGAGCTCGTGCATCGGCGCGATCGCCTCGTCGGGGAAGCCGCCCTTGCCGCAAATAGCGCGGACGCCATACCGGCGGCCGAGCGGCTCGGTGAAGCGCACCATCCGGGCGCTCGTCGTCGTCCCGATGCAGACCTTCTCGTAGCGCCCGTTCTCGAGCTTGCGGACGCCAGGGGCGGTGTGGAGCAGGAAGGCGCCGGACAGGTCCATGGGCGGCTCGACGCCCTGGTCGAAGATCCGGATCTGCGTCCGGTCCCGGATCCCGATGATCCGGCCCTGGACGGTGACCTCGTCGCCCGCACGGAGCTTCAGGATCTCCTGTGGATCGGTGACCGGGAAGGTGACAGTGTGGTTTGCCATCGGGCTAGAACTCGCGGTCGTAGTCGAGATTGCCCTGCGCATCGACGTGCACGGAGGCGCGCCGCGCCGCCCAGCACTGGTAGTTGACCGCGACCGGGTTCAGCGTCATATGCGTGTCCGCGTGCTCGATGTGGCACTGGAGCACGGTCACGTCGCCGCCGAGCCCCATCGGGCCGATCCCCGTCTCGTTCAGGAGCCCGTGCAGCTCCTCCTCGAGCCGCGCCACGAGCGGATCGCCGTTCCGTGTGCCCACCGGCCGCGTGATCGCCTCCTTTGCGAGGTACATCGCGTAGTCGGCGGTCCCGCCGATCCCGACCCCGACGATCCCGGGCGGGCACGGCTTCCCGCCGGCACCAACGATCGACTCGAGCACGAACTGCTTGATTCCTTTCACCCCGTCGGCGGGAACGCACATCTTCAGGAAGCTCATGTTCTCCGAGCCGGAGCCCTTCGGGACGCACTTGACGTCGAGTCCGTCCCAGTCGGGGATGAACTCCCAGTGGACGATCGGGAGCCGGTAACCGATGTTCGGGCCGGTGTTCTCCCGGGTGATCGTGTGCACCGCGTTCGAGCGGAGCGGATGCTCGACGGTCGCGCGCCCGGTGCCGTCGCGCAGCGCCTCGTAAATCCGGGTGGGATGGAGCGGGAAGTGCTCGCCGACACGACACGTGTAGACGGCGATCCCCGTGTCCTGGCAGACGAGATTCTTCTCGTCGTCGGCGATGTTCACGTTCCGGTTGATCGTCTGCAGCACGCGCCGGCCGGTGATGGAGGTCTCGCGGGCGGTCGCCTCCGCAAGCGCGTCGCGTAGGTCCTGCGGGATGTCCTTCAGCGCCCAGACGTAGAGATGCGCAGCAGCGTCCTCGACGGCGTGCTGGAGATCGGTCCTGGTGACTGTACTCATCCTGTTCGGTGAACCTCCTCGATCTCGTACCAGCGCTCGGCGCCCGCTTCCGGCGAAGCCGGCGAGCGGCCCAGATCGACCTCGTCGGCCGCGTGCCAGCGGGCGATCCCAAAGCGACCCGCGTGCGCTCGCAGCACCACGCCGGAGACGGTGCACCGGTCGGATGCGAGCTCGGTTCCCTCGGCAGCGGTGACGAGCATGAGCGCGAAGCCGGCCATCTTGCCGACGTTATACGCCGCCAGTCCTGCGACCGCGCCTCCGCTGCCGTCGAGCGCTACGCCCGCGTCGTGGACGACGACGTCGGAGCCCCGAGCCGCGAAGCTCGGTGCGTATGCAGCACCCGAGCCTCGGCCCGCACCGGTCTCGAGCACCGCCCGTCCTTCGAGGCTGATCTCGCTCATGCGTTCGCCTTCTCTGCCGCTGCCCGGCCGGCGCGGCGGCCGAAGACGCAGCACTCGAGCAGCGAGTTTCCCATCATCCGGTTGCGGCCGTGCGTTCCGCCCGCGATCTCGCCGCAGGCGTAGAGCCCCTCGATGGTCGTCTGAGCGTCGGAGTCGATCACGAGGCCGCCGTTCTGGTAGTGGAGCACTGGGTAGGTCAGGATCCTCTCCTCGAGCGGGTCGATCCCGGCGCCGCGGTAGCGCCGCAGCATGTACGGCAGCGAGATCTCCGCGTCCTCCTGCGCGATCCGGGTGGTGTCGAGGTAGACCGACGGCCGGCCGTCGTACGTCTCGACGCCCTTTCCCTTCGCGACCTCGTCGAAGATCGCCTGACTGACCACGTCTCGCGGGCCGAGAGAGTCCGTGAACTCCTCGCCGTCGGCGTTCAGGAGCACGGCGCCGTAGGCTCGGGTCGTCTCCGGGATCGAGTAGCCCTGCATCGTCTCGGGCCAGGCGCCGCCGTTCGGGTGGTATTGGAGCTCGTCGAGGTCGCGGGCCTCCGCTCCGAGCTCGAGGGCGAGCCGGGTCACCTCGCCCGTCGCGTTCGGATGATTCGTCGAGAGCTCTCCGCGCTCCTCCGCCACCCTGAAGCAGCGCCCGCCGGCCGCGAGGACGACGGTAGCGGCGTCGAGCTCGTGCTCGCCGCAGCGCGCACGCCAGCCGTTCGGGGCCGGCTCGAGACTCTGAAGCGGACTGTTCGCGAGGAGCGTGCCGTCGCCGGACTCGAAGGCCTCGCGCAGCGCCTTCGTGATCGCGTGGCCGGTGCGATCGCCGACCTGGAGGAGGCGCTTCGCGGAGGCGCCGCCACAGCGGGCGAGGCGATAGCCGCCGTTCTCGCGCGTGAACGCGACGCCGAGCTCCTCCAGCCAATGGATCGCGCTCTGCGCGTCACCGGTCAGCACCTCGACGAGTCGCATGTCCGCGCTCTCATGGGAGCTCTTCCAGACATCGGCTGCGTGCTGCCCGGGAGAGTCGTCCTCGCCGAACGCCGCCTGGATCCCACCCTGCGCCTTGGCGGAGTTACAGGCCTGGATCGAGCCCTTCGTGGCGAGCGCGACGCGGGCGTCCGCGTCGCCGGCCGAGACGGCCGCGGCGAGCCCGGAGGCGCCGCTGCCGATCACGAGCACGTCGAAGCTGGCCGTCGCGGTCATGGGCTGAGAATACCAGGTGATAATCCGAAGCATTAGCGACGCTTATCGCCAACGCCGCAATATCGGCACATATCTGTTGCAGAGTTGTGACGAAACGCCTCGCCGACCCGAGCATGCTCGAAGAGGACTCGCCTCCAGGTGGGTCCAGAACCGGCTCAACCCGGAGAAGGAGGAAGACATGTTCGACCGATTGACGGCAGAGCTGCTCGAGCTCACTGCCGAGACCAGAGGCGTGCGGAACGCGCGCTATGCGACGGTCATCGTCGACTGCTGCTGCTGCTCGTGCTGCTGGAGCTGAGCCGACGGCAAGTGCGAAGCCGATCACCAACGACCGAAAGGAGACGCTCGTGTTCGACCTGTTGACTGAGGAGCTGCTCGATCTGACCGCGACGCAGCATGGGCTCCGGCATGCGTTCTTCGCCAGGAAGACCGAGTGCTGTTGCTCCGCCTGCTGCTGCTGCTGCGGCGGCTTCGAGTGAACGAGTCGCGAACAGTGCCGGAACGCCCGCTGCTCAAGCCCTGGTACCGGCTCGCCCAGGTGGAGGACGGGGTCCTGCTCGAGCACGGACGCTCCGTGGTCGCCTTCGGCGGCGCGGCCGCGACGACATTCCTGCCCGCGCTCCTACCGCTCCTCGACGGCACACGCACGACGCCCGAGATCGTCGATGTCGTCGGGCCGGAGGTGGCCGCGGCGGTTGAGCAGGCTCTCCGGCTGCTGTCCGAGCACGACCTGCTCACGGACGGGCCGCGTCTCGACGTCGGCGCTCGCCGGGCCGTCGTCGAGACGCTCGCCGCGACGGCCGGGCCGGGGACAACGCTGGACGAGCTGGCCCAACGACTCGCGAGCGCAGGGATCCGGATCGTCGGTCACGGCGTCCTGGCCGATCCGCTCGCGCGACTGCTCCATCTCTCAGGCGTCGACGACGTGACGCGAGGCGCGCCTGCCGATGACCCGGGCGGCCTCGTCGTCGTCGCTCCCGGCCCGGCCGAGCAGAGCCTGTACGCGGAGTGGAACCAGCGAGGGCTCCGAGACAACATCGCCTGGATCCCGATCGGAGAGTACGATGGGCGCACGCTCTCCGTCGGGCCGCTGATCGTCCCTGCCGAAGGCCCGTGCCACACGTGCCTGCAGCTCAGACGCGAATCGACGAGCGGCTGTGCACATGAGCTCGCGCAGCTGCGCGACGTACCGGCGGGAAGCGACCCACGGCCCACGGTTCTCGCTCTGGCGGCGGCCGTCGCGGCGGAGGTCGTCGTGAGATGGGTCGCTGCCGGCGATCCCTCTCTTCCGGGCACCCTCTTCACGCTCGAGAGCGCTCCGCTGCTCCAGGTGGAGTCGCACGTCGTGCTGCGGGTGCCTCGCTGTCCCGTCTGCTCGCCGGCAGCGGCCGCCGCCCCTCAGGCGCCTTGGCACGAGGCAATGGTCGCATGACCGGCGCGCTGCTCGATGCTGTTCCGGCGAACCTGCGTTCTCTCGCCTCTCCATATGTGGGGATCGTGTCGCGGCTCGAGGAGAGTATGGCCACGCCTGACGAGCCGCGCCTGATCACCGTCTCGTCCGAGACGGCTCAGGGCGAAGGACTCGTGGGAGCGTCGCTCGGCCACTCCGGCGGCATGGGGGGCACAGGGTTCTCGCACACCCAGGCGGTGTCCGCGGCGATCGGCGAGGCGGTCGAGCGCTACTCCGGCTGTCATCTCCCGATCGAGCGCTTCGTGCTCGCGACGGCGACCGAGCTCGGTCCCTCGGCGGTGGCCCCATCGTCCTTCGCTCTCTTCCACGACACGCAATACGCGCAGCCGGGGTTCTCGTTCGCGCCGTTCACGAGCGATCTGCGCATCCACTGGGTCGACGGCACGGATCTCGCCACCGGCGAGCCCGCGTGGCTCCCGGTGGAGCTCGTCTTCCTTACCCACCCCAGCCGGCCGCACGGGGTCCGGATCGGCTACGCGACCAGCAGCGGCATGGCCTGTGGGGGATCGCGAGAGGAGGCGATGGAGCGTGGCCTCTTCGAGTTGCTGGAGCGGGATGCGTTCATGCTCGTCTGGTCGAACCGGCTCTCGCTGCCCAGGCTCGACTGGAGCTCGGACGAGAGCCTGAGCGCGATCGACGCGAAGTATTTCGCGCCCACCGGGCTCGAGTACGCAGCGATCGACCTCTCGGCGTTCCACGGCTTCCCGACCGTACTCGGCGTGGTGCGCGCACCCGGAACCGGCGGTGCGCTCGGCGTCGGGGCTGCGGCCGCCGCGGGGATCGGCCGGGCCTGGTGGAAGGCGCTCAGCGAGGCCTTCGCCAGCCGGTCCGCCGGCTGGAAGCTCGCCCTCGTGCGACCCGACCGGACGTTCGCTGACGGCGGCTCCGACATCCTGACGTTCGAGGATCACATCCAGTACTACAGCGACGCCCGCCGCGCCGAAGGTGCCGCATTCCTCGCCGGCTCGACGTTGACGCGAGCGGTGCAAGAGATCCCGAGGCTCGTCGAGCGCGGCGACGCATGCCTCACGCGACTCGTCGAGCGGATCGCACTGGCCGGCTCCGGCGCGTTCGCGATCGACGTGACGGCCCCCGACGTGGCGGCGACCGGCCTCCACGTCGTCAAGACGGTTGCTCCTGGCCTCTGCGCGCTCGATGTCCCGCACCGTGCGCGCTTTCTCGGTTCACCCCGCCTTCTGGACGCGTCCGAAAGGGCCATGTTGACGCAGCGGCCGCTCACACTCCAGGATCTGAATCCGCTACCGCATCCATTCCCATGAACCCGAAGACGCCCACCGCTGAGTTCGCATCCGTGGTCTACGGAGACGGCGTAGCGCTCGACGACCCGGCGGAGACCCTGCACGAGGCCACCAAGCTCTACCCGAGCTCCGGCCTTCGGCAAAGTCGCGGCATCCTGCTCATGGAGAGCCATGCCGAGCTCAGGCAGTCGGTCGGTCGCGCCGGCCACCGGTACCTGCACAGACCGCGGATCCTGCTGCCGCCGCCCAGGCGGCCTCGGGGATCGCTTGCGCGTGCGATCGAGGAGAGATGCTCGCAGCGTCCGGCTCCCGGCTCGACGATCGATCTGCCGACGCTTGCCGCCGTGCTCGGCGCCGCCAACGGACTCAGGTCGGGCGAGCCCGCGCGGCGCACGATTCCGTCAGGTGGTGCGCTCTACCCACTCGAGCTTTACGTCCTCAGCCTTCGCCTCGAGGCCACGCCTCGCGGCGTTTACCACTTCGATCCACACGATTCCTGCCTGGAGCAACTAACGGGAGACGTAGCTGGAATCGAGCGGGAGTTGGTCGAGCCGGCGATCGGCGAGAACTCTGCCGCCATCCTCGCGGTCACGGGTGTCTTCTGGCGAACCAGGTTCAAGTACGGTCTTCGGGCATATCGCTTCACCCTGCTCGAAGCGGGCCACGCGGTTCAGAACGCATTGTTGACGGCCGGCGCGCTCGGGCTTGCGGCCCTTCCGCTCGGAGGATTCTACGATTCCCGCATCGAAGCCGTGCTGGGCGTCGACGGCGTGCACGAGTCCGTTCTCTACCTCGTCGCGCTCGGCGAGCGAGCACGATGACGCGCCGAGGGCTTTGGCTGCGTGTGATCGCCGGTGTCGGCGCCGCCGTCGCCGCGCTTGCGCTCGTCGAGGTTCCGTCCCCGACCGAGGCTGCGGTCTCCCTTCCGGCGGCGATGTGTCTGGGTCTGGTCGGCGGAGTCATCCTCTTCGCAGCCCTCGCCCGGCAGGTACCGCCCTTGCCGACCCCGAGGCCCGCTGGCCGCTGGCTCGTCCGCCTGACCCTCGTCGTCGCCTGGGCCGCCGTCGAGGAGATTCTCTGGCGCTGGCTCGCGCTCGGCGTCATTGCGGCGGCGGCGGGCTGGCCCCTCGCCCTCGCCGCGTCGAGCTTGGGATTCGCCGCGATGCACCGGGTGGGCAAAGCGAGCCAGGTCGCGACCGGCGCGACCTTTGGCACCGTCTACCTCGCCACCGGTCGCCTCCTCGCTGCAGTCGTCGCCCATGCGACCTACAACGTCGTCCTGGCCGAGGCGCTGGCGCGCATCCGTCCTCGGGCCCAGCCGGCGTGACTGCCGTCGCAGCCCGGCTGGACGGCGTCTGGAAATCCTTGGGCGCCCGCGTTATCCTCGATGACGTCTCGTATGAGGCGCCGACGGGGGCGATCGTCGCTCTCGTCGGCCCGAACGGCGCCGGGAAGTCGACCTCGCTCTCGCTCCTGCTCGGCCTGCGCCGCCCGGATCGAGGCACCGCCTCGCTCTTCGGGGCAGATCCCCGCCGGGCGACCGTGCGGCGCCGGCTGGGGGTGACTCCGCAGCAGATGTCCTTTCCGTCGACGCTGCGAGTCCGCGAGGTCGTCGAGCTCGTGCGGGCGCACTACGTGCGTCCGCTCCCGACCGACGAGATTTGTGCCCGCTTCCACCTCTCCGCGCTTGCGGGGCGACAGACGGGTGGCCTTTCGGGCGGCGAGAAGCGACGACTCGCCGTCGCACTCGCGTTCGTCGGCTCGCCCGACCTCGTGGTGCTCGACGAGCCGACAACCGGTCTCGACGTCGAGTCGCGCCAGGCGACCTGGGAGGCCATCCGGTCCTACGCGTCCGAGGGCGGGACGATCCTGCTGACCACGCATTACCTCGAGGAGGCCGAGGCGCTGGCGTCCCTCGTCGTGGTGATCGACGAGGGACGGGTGCTGGCGGACGGCACTCTGGCGGCGATCAGGACGCAGGCGGGACTGGGCCGGGTGCGGTTCCGCGCGGAGCCAATCTCCGATCGGCTCGCCGCCAGTGCGGTGAGGGAGGGAGAGATGATCACGATCCGAACGGCGGATCCCACCGGAGTCGTGCGAAGCCTGCTCGAAGCCGGGGCGCGCCTCGAGGCGCTCGAGGTGTCTCCCTTGCCGCTCGAGGAGGCGCTGCGGACGCTCCAGGCTCAATGAAGCTCGCCTTGCTCCATGCGCGCGCGGCGACGCTCGAGTTGCTGCGGCTGCCCGCGTACATCATCCCGACGCTGGCCTTCCCGATGCTGTTCTTCCTCGTGTTCGCGGCGCCGCACGTCAAGGCCGAGGAGGCAGACGTCGCAGCAGCTCTGTTCGCGGGGTTCGCGGTCCTGGGCGTGGCGCTGTTCCAGTTCGGAGTGGGGATCGCGAACGAGCGGATCTCCCCGTGGGAGGTGTATCTGCGGACGCTGCCCGTCGAGCCGGTCGTCCGGTTCGGAGGGCGCGTGCTCTCTGCTGCGCTGTTCGGGACTGCTGCGGCTGCAGCAGTCGTCGTCGTCGCTCTATTGGTGACGCCGGCCTCGCTCCCCGTGTGGCGCTGGGGAGCTCTGGCCGTCGCGCTCCTGCTCGGCGGCGCTCCGTTCGCGCTGCTCGGGATCGCGCTCGGCTACCTCGCCACGCCTCGAGGAGCGCTGCCGATCGCCAACCTCGTCTATCTCGGCCTCTCGTATTGCGGCGGCCTGTGGACGACTCCCGACGATCTGCCCGATCCGGTTGCCCAGATCTCGCCCTATCTTCCGACTCGAGGCTTCGCCGATGCGCTCACGGGCGTCGTCATCGGACAGCCGTGGCGGTGGCGGGCATGGTCGATGCTCGCGATCTACACGGCAGTGTTCGCCGCGGTCGCCGTCTGGGGCTATCGCCGTGACGAGGGCCAGCGCTTCCGGTGATGCCTCGGGCGGCCCGATCGACCTGCAGCCTCCTCACCAGATCGAGCGCAGCAGCGCCTCCACCTCGGTCGCCGATGCCCGCCGTGGATTCGATCTCGCGCCCGCGCGGGAGATCACCACCTCGGCCACATCGCCGAGCTCGGCCTCCGGCACATCAAGATCACGAAGCCGCTCGAAGCCCCCCAACCGCGCGAGCTCCTCCACTCGGCCGGCCGAATCGTCCGTCCCCAGAGCCTGTCCGAAACGCGCGATGGCGACGTCTGCAACCTCGGCGTTGAAGCGAAGTGCGGGCGGCAGGCACAGCGCGTTCAGAGCCCCGTGGGGCAGGCCGTAGCGCCCGCCGAGCGCTTGCGCGAGCGCGTGGCCGAGCCCGAGCATCGAGCCCGCCAGCGCCGCGCCGGCCTCGCACGCGCCGCGGAGGAGCTCCGTCCTCGCCTCGAGCCGATCGCCCTCGCCGGCGACGACACGCGGCAGCCACGTCGAGATCAGCCGTGCTCCCGCGAGCGCGTGCCGGTCCGCCGCCTCGTTCCGCTCCTTCACGTAGAGCGCCTCGGCGCAGTGGGCGAGCGCGTTCAGCGCCGTCCCGACGGTCTCGGCACGCGGCAGGTCGAGCGAGAACCAAGGCTCGTAGACGACTCCGACGGGAAGCGCGCCGGCACCGCCGCCCCGCAATCGCCGATCGGGGTCGCGGACGCCGTAGAAGGAGGTCCATTCGGCGCCCGAGTACGTCGTCGGGATCGAGACGAGCGGCAGCGAGAGCTCCGCGGAGACCGCCTTCGCCGTGTCGATGGCGCTGCCGCCCCCGAGCGCGACCAGCCCGTCCGCTCCGCGCGCCGCGGCCGCCGCCTCCGCGATCCGATCCGTCGGCAGCTCGGTCCAGCGGCCGTGCGGCACGAGCTGCGGCACGGAGAACCGCTCCCCGGCGAAGACGAACGGTCGAGCGAGATCGAGCTCGCTCAACAGCGCCTCGAGCTCGTCGATCCCCCAGCGGACGATCACGCCAGCCGCTCGCGGGCGAACGCGACGAACCCCTCCGCCGCCCGAGTCGCGGCGCGTCCCGTCGTCCGAACAAGCGAGATCTCACGGGTCGCGTCGATCCCCTCGACCCGGGCCGCGACGAGCGTGCCCGCGGCAAGCTCGGACTCGACGGCCGACCTGGAGATGAAGGCGACTCCGTAGCCGGCCTGAACCGCGCTCCGTACGGATTCCTGGAGCCCGAGCTCGAGCCGCACGTCGAGCTCGCGCAGTCGCGTGCCGGCCGCCCTCAACTCGTCCTCGACGATCTGCCTCACCCCGGCGCCCTCCTGCATCACGATCAACTGCTCCTGCCGGAGCTCGTCGAGTGACACCGTCCGTCCGCCGAACCGGTGTCCCGGCGGACAGACGAGGATCACCTCGTCCTCGAAGAAGGGCTCGAAGCTGACCGAGCGGTGCCGCCTGGCCGCGCCGACGATCCCGAGCTCGAGCTCCCGCTCGGCCACGAGCTCGACGACCGACTGGGTGTCGTGTACCGAGAGCGAGATCTTGACCAAGGGGTGAGCGCGCTGAAACTCGCAGAGGAGCAGCGGGACGACGATCGCCGCCGGCCCGGTGGAAGCGCCGAGGCGCAGGTCGCCGGCGAGCTCCGCCTCTGCCTCGGCCGCAACCTCGTTCACGAGCTGCTCCTCGAGCGCGAGCAAGCGCTGCGCCCCCCGATAGAGCCGCAGGCCCGCCTCGGTCGGCTCCACGCGGCGGCCGGAGCGATCGAGGAGCTGGGCCCCGAGCCTCTTCTCGAGCGCCCGCACCTGGAGGGACACGGCCGGCTGCGTCACCCCGAGCCGCTCGGCGGCTTGTGAGAAGCTCTTACGCTCGACAACGGTGCAGAATGCGGCGAGCTGGCGAGTGTCCATAAGGACACGTTATATCCGTCTGTGGTTCTCAGGCGGCCGCGGCGAGCTCGATCCACGAGCGCAAGGCGGTTACGCACACGGGGTCGAGCAGCCTGCTTCCGGCGTCCGCGTCGAGTGCCTCGAGCACGCTCCCGATCGGCAGGGGGTCCCGGTACGGACGTACGGCCGTCATCGCCTCGAAGATGTCGGCGACGGCGAGGATCCGCGCAGACGGCGTCAGCTCGTCGCCGCGCAACCCGCGCGGATAGCCGCTGCCGTCGAGCTTCTCGTGATGATCGCTGGCGTCGTCTGCCAGGTCCTGGAACGGGGCGACGCGGCTGAGGAGCTCACGCGTGAAGATGGGATGGCGCTCGATCTCGCCCCGCTCGGCGTCGGTCAGCCGCCCGGGCTTGTCGAGAATGAGGTTGGAGATCCCGAGCTTGCCGATGTCGTGCAGGAGCGCAGCCAGCCGAAGTCGGCGGAGCTCGGGCTCGGGAAGCCCGACGACGACGCCGATCCCGATCGCGATCTCCGCGACGCGATCCGAATGTCGCGCCGTAAACGGCGACTTGGCGTCGATCACCCGTGCGAACGCGCCGGCCACCCGGTCGAGGCCCGCCGCGTCGACGTGGACGGCGCGATCCACCGGCTCGAGCTCGCCGACGAGTCCATCGGCATCGCCCGACGAAAGGCGGGCCCAGAACGGGCGGTCGCCCTCGATCGCCTCGAGCGCGCCGACGACCGCCGGGTCGAACCACGTGCCGCGCCGCTCGCGGGCCATCCGGTAGGCGGCCGCGAGACCGTGCGTGACGGCGAAGACGTCGGTCGACTGCGCGACGCAGACGATCCGCCCCAAAGGGGGGATCTCCTCGCCGCGCAGCCCGAGCGGTTGACCGCGCCCGTCCCAGTGCTCGTCGAGCGTTCGGATCGCCTCCGCGGTCTGCTCCGGAAAGCCGAGCTCTCGCGCGATGTCTGCGCCGCGCTCGCAGCGAGTCTCGAAGAGATCTCTCTGCGCACCCTGCTTGAAGCCGAGCCGGACGAGTGCCGCCGCCCGACCGAGCGGGGAGCTCTCGGGCGCGACGTTCCGCACGGCCCAGACGAAGTTCTCCGAGAGGCTCGTCCACTCGACCGTCTTGACGCCGCCTTTCAGCCGGAGGTCGTCAGACCGGAAGAGCGAGCAGATCTTGGCCGCGTTCGACGAGCACCCTGCGTCCTTCAGGAGCAGCGCGTAATGGAGATTGGATCTTGCCTGGGGGTCGAGGCCGAGCTCGTCGGCCAGCCGCATCCCGATCAGGCACGACCGGACCGCGTGTCCGGGCGGCTGGCCCTCTGTGATATCGAGCGCGTAGGAGAGCGCCGAGATCACCTCGGACATGCGCAGCTGGAGTTGCACAACCGCCATCGTCCCCCTTTCGTCGGCAGCAGCCACGCCCGCTTGATCCCTACACTCGGGCCGGTGCGGGTCTGGATCGACATCACGAACTCGCCGCACGTCTCCTTCTTCCGCCCGTTGATCGGTCTCCTCGAGGCAGGCGGGCACGAGGTCGAGGTGACGACCCGCGAGTACGCGCAGACCGTACAGCTGCTCGAGCTGCACGAGATCGAGCACCGCATCGTCGGCCCGCGCCACGGTGGGGGAGGACGCCTCGGCAAGGCGCGCGCGCTGCTCGGTCGCCTCGGCGCGCTGCACCGCTTCGCACGGGCTCGTGACTTCGACGTCGCGCTCACGCATGGCTCCCACGAGCTCGCGCTGACCGCGCTCCGGCTCGGCGTGCCGAGCGCGACCGCGTTCGACTATGAGTACGCGTGGCTTCAGCACCAGCTCGGCTGCCGCGCCGCCACCCGCGTCGTCGTCCCGGATGCGATCCCGCTCGACCGGCTCGATCGCTTCGGAGCCCGACCTCCAAAGTTGCTCCGCTACGAGGGCCTGAAGGAGGAGTACTACCTCGCCGATTTCGAGCCGGTCGCGGAGCCGATCGTGGGGCTCGATCCGGAGCGGGTGCTGGCGGTCGTGCGCACGCCCCCGGAGGTCTCGCTCTATCACCGGCACGGAAACCCGCTCCTCGCAGGCGTGCTCGAGCGGCTGGGCCGCGACGAGGCGGTTCAGGCCGTGGTCCTCCCGCGGACGGACGAGCAGCGCGCCGCGCTCAGGGAGCTCCGCCTGCCGTCGCTCATCATTCCGGAACGCGCGGTCGACGCACAGAGCCTCGTCGCCAGAGCGGATCTCGTCGTCTCGGCGGGCGGGACGATGAACCGCGAGGCAGTGGCGCTCGGAGTCCCGGTCTACACCACGTTCGTCGGCCGGCTCGGCGGAGTCGACGAGCGCCTGATCCGCGACGGACGGCTCCTGCGACTGACCGATCCCGGTGCGCTCGTCTTGCGCAAGCGCGATCCAGGCAGAACGGCTCGTGTGCGTCGCGAGCCGGAAACCTTGCTCGACCTTCTGCTCTCCGCACGACAGGCGTAACATCGCCTGCGCACACTCGTCAACGGGGAAGAAGGTGGAGTCACATGCGGAAAGCTCTTTGTGTCGCCGTGCTCGCCGCGGGTCTCGCGACCATCGTCGCAGCAACGGCGGCGACGGGCGCCAGCCCTGGGTTCAAGACGACTCAGGGACCGATGATCGATCCGGTCGCCGCGGGCGCGTCGTACGAGCCGATCATCACGGTCGGCGACACGCTCTCGCACGGCTACAGGTTCGAGTCGATCCCGGACGGGATCTCGTTCGTGAAGAACGGCAAGGGCACGGTCGACCTGTACGTGAACCACGAGACGTCAACCGTGCCGTTCCCATACAACGCGGCCACCGGCGTCGGCTTCAACGACTTCACGAACGCGATGGTGAGCAAGCTGCGGCTCAGCCAGCGCAGCGGCGGCGTGCTCCAGGGCAGCCTCGTAATCCCGTCGGAGGCGAACTTCCAGCGCTTCTGCTCGAACTTCATCGCCACGAAGGAGCACGGCTTCAGTCGGCCCATCCTCTTCACGAACGAAGAGGCGACGGACTTCGTCTACCGGACCGGCCAGGCGTGGCCGACGACGCCCGGCGACCCGGCCGCCGAGCAAGCGGGGCTCGTCGTCGCGTACGACGTGCGCAACGACACGTACAAGGGGATCTACGGGATGGGTCGACACAACCACGAGAACGCGGTGGCGATCCCGGGCTATGGCCAGCCGGTCGTCCTGTCGGGCGACGACACGTTCACGAGCAACCCGGCGCAGTCGCAGCTCTACTCGTACATCGCCAAGGACGCCGACGCAGTCTGGCACGACGACGGCGACCTGTACGGCCTCGTGCTCGACGACGCGGCGATCAATGACTACTACGACTTTCCGGTCGGCACGACGATGTCGCAGAGCGGCACGTTCGAGAAGATCGCCAAGGAAGACGCGGTGGGCGACCAGACGAAGCTCGAGGCGGCCTCCGACGCGCTCAACGTCTTCCAGTTCGTGCGGGTCGAGGACATCGCCTACGACAGGCGGCCACACATGCAGAACGTGATCTACGTGGCCGACAGCGGCCGTGGCTTGGCAGGGCCGACCGGGCCTGGGATCTCGACGAACGGCCGCATCTGGAAGCTGGTTCTCGATCCGAGCGACCCGACGAAGGTGCTGAGCCTCTCGATCCTGATCGAGGGCGACGACGCTTCCGTCAAGGCCCCCGGGGAGATCCATCAGCCGGACAACCTCGAGACCACGGCCAAGAGCCTCCTGGTCACCGAGGATCCCGGCTCGAGCCAGCAGTTCTTCCCGGACGAGGCGAACGCGACCACGGCCCGGATCTGGCAGTACGACCTCGAGTCCGGCACCCAGCTCGTGGCGGCGAAGGTGAATCAGTCCGCAGACGGAGGCCCGACAGACGTCGGAACGGTACTCGGCAAGCTCGGCGCCTGGGAGTCGAGCGGGATCATCGACGCAGCCAGCGTCTTCGGGCCAGGAGCGTTCCTCGTGGACGTCCAGGCCGGAACGCTCGTGATCGACGAGGAAGTTCGCGGCACCCTCACGTACCAGCGTGACGGCGGTCAGCTCGGCCTCCTCCGGATCCCCGGTGCCTGATGAGCGCTGCGCGTAGCTAG
Source organism: Candidatus Gaiellasilicea maunaloa (assembly GCA_024330215.1). Classification (GTDB taxonomy): domain Bacteria; phylum Actinomycetota; class Thermoleophilia; order Gaiellales; family Gaiellaceae; genus Gaiellasilicea; species Gaiellasilicea maunaloa. The sequence goes on along the minus strand of JANDLU010000026.1, from coordinate 17,594 downwards.
ACGAGCTCGGCCGGTGCGGGCGCTGCTTCGGTGGCGCCCGCACCGAGCTCGGAAACGGCGAGCCGCTGGTCGATCCTCCGGGGCTCGCGGACGATCGCTGCGAGCCGGCCTACGAGCTCCAGCGTGTCGCCTTCCTCGACGAGCCGCTCGAGCTCGTCGAGCTGGCTCTCGAGCCAGCCGCGCTCGACCGGTGAGACGTCGAGCGCCACGATCTTCGGATGCACGGTCGGCTGCCAGGTCTCGCCCTCGGCGAAGAGCTCCTCGTGGATCTTCTCGCCCGGGCGCGCGCCGATGAAGACGATCTCCACGTCTCGATCGGGTTGCTTGCCCGACAGGCGGATCATGTTGCGCGCCAGGTCGAGGATCCGGACCGGCTCGCCCATCTCGAGCACGAAGATCCGTCCGCGCCCCCCGATCGAGCCTGCCTGGACGACGAGCGCGACAGCCTCCGGAATCGTCATGAAGAAGCGCGTCATCTCGGGATCGGTGACCGTCACCGGGCCGCCGCGCTCGATCTGGCGGCGGAAGCGCGGGATCACGCTGCCTGCCGAGTTGAGGACGTTGCCGAAGCGGACTGCGACGAAGCGTGTGGGCACGTCGTCGCGCTCGCCATGCGCGCCCACGATCCACTCGCACAGCGTCTTCGTCTGGCCATAGATGCTGTTGGGGTTGAGCGCCTTGTCGGTCGAGATCAGGAGGAAGCGCTCCGCCCCGTAGGCGACGGCCGCGTCAGCAACGACCCGCGTTCCGAGCACGTTGTTCCGCACCGACTCGACCGGGTTCGCCTCCATCAGCGGCACGTGCTTGTAGGCGGCGGCGTGGAAGACGACCTCGGGCCGGTAACGCTCGAACACCTGATTCACGCGGGTGCGGTTGCGGACATCGGCGAACACCGGCACGCCGGCCGCGAAGCCGCGCTCGTCGACGAGCTCGCGCTCGATGTCGTGTAGCGCGCTCTCGGCCTGCTCGACCATCACGATCCGCCGTGGCTCTGCGCGAGCGATCTGCCGGCAGAGCTCGGAGCCGATCGAGCCGCCGGCACCGGTGACCATGACCGTCTTGCCGGCGAGGTACGACGAGATCGCGGCGACGTCGACCTCGACCGGCTCGCGACCGAGGAGGTCCTCCACCTGGACGGGCCGGATCTGGTTCGCGAGGTCGACGTCGCCCGAGATCAACTCGTAGAGACCGGGCAGCGTCTTGACCGCGACACCCTCGGCCTGGGCCACGTCGAAGATCCGCTGGCGCACCTCGCCCGACGCAGACGGGATCGCGATCAGGAGCTCGTCAGGGCGCCGGTCGCGGAGGATGTGCAGCAGCTCAGCGCTCGTCCCGAGTACGCGGATCCCGTGGACGCGCAGGTTCTTCTTGCGCGGGTCGTCGTCGATCAGGCCGATCGGCGTGTAGCCCATGGCCGGCGTCCTCAGCATCTCCTTGATCATGAGCTGAGCGGCGTCGCCGGCGCCGACGATCACGACCTCCTTGCCGCGGGCAACGAGCGCCGAGGCCTGCGGCCGCTCGATGATCGTCCGCGCGAGCATCCGCGACGCCGCGACGAAGGCGAGGCAGATCAGCCAGTCGAGAACCCAGACGACGCGCGGCACGGAGACGACGTGGATGTCGAAGAAGCTGAAGACGAGGAAGGAGACGAGCGAGGCGGCCGTGACCCCGCGGAACGCGCCCCACATGTCGCGCGTCGAGACGTAGCGCCACCAGCGGTTGTAGAAGCCCGAGAGCGAGAAGACAGTGAGCTTGAGCGCGACCAGGAGCGCGAGGATCGCGAGGTCGAAGTAGCGGTCGTAGTAGACCGGGATGCTCGGATCGAAGCGGAGCTGGAAGGCAAGGAGCCAGGCCGCGACGACGATCGCCAGGTCCGCCGCGAGTTGCGGCAGCCGATGCCTCGTGATCGGAAATCTCATGCCGGTGCGGGGGCGCCGACGGCGCTGCGAACGACGTCGACCACGCGCTCCTGCTGATCGGCGTCGATCCCAGCCCAGAGCGGAATCGAGAAGTTGTCGCGCGCAACCTGCTCGGTCACCGGCAGGTCGCCCTCCGAGTAGCCGAGATAGCGGAGCGCGGGCTGGAGATGGAGTGGCGGCAAGTAGTAGTGCGCATTCCCGATCCCGGCGTCGCCGAGCGCAGCGCGGATCGCGTCGCGGCGCTCGGAGCGGCAGACGAAGAGGTGGTAGACGTGGCCCAACTCGTCCTCGGGCGCGACGCAGAGGTCGCCGATTCCAAGCTCGCGGTAGCGCTCGGCGGCCTGGCGGCGCAGTGCCGTCCAGCGGTCGAGCTCGCCGAGGAAGATCCGAAGCACCGCGGCCTGGATCTCGTCGAGGCGAGAGTTCCGGCCGATGAACTCGAACGTCGTCTTCGCCTTCGACCCGTGGAACCGGAGCATCCGGATCCGCTCGGCAAGCGCCGGATCGTTCACGGCGACGAGACCGCCGTCGCCGAGCCCGAAGAGGTTCTTGGTCGGATAGAAGCTGAAGGTCGACGCGATCCCGTGCCCGGCGATCGCCGGTGAGCCGAAGGCCTGCGCGGCGTCCTCGATCAGCGGCAGCCCGAAGGAGGCGAGGGCGTCGAGCGGCGCCGGGCGGCCGAAGAGGTGAACGGGCATGATCGCCTTCGTCCGCGGGCCGAGCTTCCGCTCCACCCCGGCCGGATCGAGATTGAGGGTCTCGTTTTCGATGTCCGCGAAGACGGGCGTCGCGCCGGAGCGGGCGATCGACTCGGCCGTTGCGTAGAACGTGAAGGCTGGACAGATCACCTCGTCGCCCGGCTCGACCTCGAGTGCGTTCAGGACGAGCTCGAGCGCGTCGGTGCCGTTGGCGACGCCGATCGCCTCGCGCGTACCGAGGTACGCGGCAGCTTCCTCCTCGAACGCGGCCACATTCGGGCCGAAGACGAACCTCCCGTCCTCGAGGACGGCGTCGAAGGCCTCCCGGATCCGGGGAACGAGCGGCGCGTACTGCGCCTTCACGTCGACGAGTGGGATCTTCACGGAGGCGAGTCTAGCGGGGCGTCCGGCGCGGGCCTGCGGCGCTTCGACACGAGCTTCCAGGCCAGGTATGCGATCCCTGCCGTCACGAGAACGGCGACCGCGATGTCGACGTAGCGGAACGCATGGTGGAAGTCCTCCCAACGCGAGCCGAGCGCCCAGCCGACCCCGGCGAACGCGAAGGCCCAGAGTGCCGAGCCGAGCAGCGTCAGGAGCGTGTAGCGCCCGAGCGGGGCGCGGAAGACGCCGGCCGGGATCGAGACGAACGACCGGACGACGGGCGTGATCCGTCCCAGGAAGACGCCCCAGTCCTCCCAGCGGTCGAACCAACGCTCGGCGCGATCCAGCTTTGCGGTGTTGAGGTGGAGCCAACGGCCGTGCCGCTCGAGATAGGGCCGGCCGGCGCGCTTGCCGATCCACCAGCCGCCCACCGAGCCGATCGTGTAGCCGAGCGTGCCGGCGAGCGCCATCCCCAGGTAGGCGGGGAACCCGGAACCGAGACGCTCGCCGAAGAACACCACGTCCTGGCCGGCGAAGGCGCCGGCCGCGACCGCGCCCGCGTAGACCATCACCGCCTCGCTCGCCGCGGGCAACACGGCGTCGACGAGCATCAGGAGGAAGACGGCGTAGAGGCCGTGATCGCCGATCAGCGTGGTCAGGAGCTCGGTGAAGCTGCTCAGGATGGACGCGAGAAGCACCGCCGGAGCCTATCGGCGCGGCTTCGGCGTCTTCTTTGTCGGCACCGGCTTCTTCGGTACCGGCTTCTTCGGTATTGGCGCAACGGGCGTGACGCGCACCGGCGTGCTCACGAGCTCGACTGTCCCGAGCTCGTTCGTCGCGGCGAAGCGGATCACGTAGAGGCCGCCGTAGACGAGCGCGCGGCCGCCGCGGGTCGTGCCGTTCCACTGCACGAGGAACCGTCCCGGCTGGACGGTGCGACTCGCGATCGTGGCGACGCGGATCCCGGAGCGGGTCTCGACGGAGGCGGTGACGCGCGCTGCCCGGGCGATATCGACGCCGGCCTGGACCCTGCGGGTGCCGCCGAGCCGGGCGACGAGGCTCGAGGCGGAGAGACGCACCGCACCGAGGGTGTTGTTGAGGGCGAACGTCTGCCTGGTGGAGGAGGTCTGCCCCTGGTCGTCGGCGGCGGTGACGTCGAGCCGCCACGTGCCCTCGACGAGCGGCACGGGAGGCGCCGCCGGGTCGAGCGGAACGGGGGGAAACGAGACGGGATAGGTCGCGGGCTCGCGCGCGCCGGTCTCCGAGAAGGCTACCGTGCCGTCCGGTGCCGTCAGCGTAGCCGTCACAGTCGAGGGCCGCACGACCTTGTACGCCAGCCGCTGCGTCTCGGCGACGCTGTCGCCGTTCGGGGAGACGACCGGCTCGACGGCGGGCGCGTAGACGCCGTAGTACATGAGCTGGAGCGAGGTCGAGACGTCGCGCTCACCTCGCGGATCCGACGGCCGGTTGAGCAGCGAGCCGTCGAAGGCGAGCGTCGTCGAGCCGCCGGCATCGAGCGCCGAGCCGGTCACCGCGCCGAGCCGGACGAGTGTCTGCGCCAGCTCGAAGTTCGTCATTCCGACGCTGTAGCCTGGCTGGCGCCCGTCGGTGGCGACGAACACGACTCGTCCGTCTGCGCGCTGCCCGACGGCGGTGCGCGGGGTGCGCGGGACGAGCTGATCGGCCGAGAATGCCTCGAGCGCGCGGAACACCGGCCTGCCCGCTCGGACGAGCATCGGGCCGCCGCCGACCGCCTGGGTGATCCCCGTCCACTCGGGCCGGAAGATGATGCGGACCGCGAGATTCGTGCCGACCGGCGCCTCCTCGGTCAGCTTCTGCGCCGCTGTTCCACGCGCGAGGAGCACCGCGCCGCCCTGGGGGATCGGCGTGCCGCCACCTGAGAGCTGAACCACCGGGCCGCCGAGATCGGTGTTCGGCGTCGCGGCAGGAAACGGGAAGACGACCGCAGTCACTGCGCCGGCCCGGGCGGGGGTGGCCGGCCCGTAGCTCGAGGTGAAGAGCGAGACCCCGTTCGGACCTGGGAGCTGGTTCAGGTCGTTGATCGCGCGGCGCTGGCCGAGCCCTTTCCAGGTCCCGAAGAACTCGATCCGCCGCACGTCGAGCGTGCCGTCGGCTGCGAGTCCGACGCTCGAGCGGTCGCCGAAGGGCGGGCTGTCGACGATCCCATCGCGCAGGAGCACACCGCTCGGCCGGCCGGTCGCGAAGTTGAAGAAGTCGCCGTTGATCCCGACCATCGTCGCCCCGACCGAGAGCCGCTTCTGCATCGAGGTGACGCGCTCGGTTCCGGCGATCGTCTCGTTCGAGAGCACCGGGCGCAGCGCGTAGAGGCCCGTTGGACGTGGCGCGACGACGACGTGCAGCGCCACCGGCCCGTGAGAGGTGAACTGGACGGCCTGCTCGTAGGTGACGCCCGGCATCAGCGTCCGGGTCTGGGCGGTCGCGGGTGCGACGCACGTCAGCGCCAGCAGCCCTCCGATGATGAGCGTCCTGCGCAGCACGAGCCTCGCCGAGCCTACCGAAGTCAGATCACAGAATTGTAAGCGTTCAGCCCCCCGGTCGGGATCAGGCCAGCAGGGGAATGGGGTCGCCGCGGGCGTTGGCGGCGAGGCCGTCTGCGAGGCAGGCGAGGAGCGAGCGCTGCTGGAGGCGGCAGGTCTGGGAGGCGGAGAGCAGCCGTTCGATCGTGCGCTCGCCGGTCTCGGACTGGCTGCCGAGCGAGAGCTTGCGGTAGATGACCGCGCCGCGGAGTCCACGCTGGCGCTCGTGGCGGTCGGGGGCGACCCGGAAGAGCGCCGCCTGGGGCGTGAGCGCGCCCCAGAGCGTGCGCTTGCTGCCGCGCAGGCGCCAGCCGGTCTCCTCGATCTTGACCGCGGGGCGCAGCGGGCGCGGCCGAGCAGCTCCTGGTAGGGCGGTGCGAGCGCCTCGCCGGCGCGGCTCACGATCGCGTCGACTGAGCCGAGCGAGAGCTCCGCGCCGAAGACCTGCGCGCAGGCACGACAGCGCTCCGGCCAGTGCTCGTCGACCTCGTCGACCCGCTCCAGCGGAAGGAGCGGGCGGTGCCTGAGGCGCCCTCGAGGTCAGCGGTCACGCCCCTCCCGCCTCCGATTCTCGGCGTCGAGGCCGTCGAGGCGACCCCTCGAAGCTCCCCGAAGGAGAGGAAGCTCTCGACGCAACCCTCCCGCCCCGCCTCGTAGAACGCCTCCGCCTCGACCCGCTCCAATCCCGCCGAACCTCGCCAACCCCGAGCCAGACCCATTCCTACCTGCGAACACCAAAAACTCTCGGACTTCGCCGCCCCACCCGCGATCCCTCCCGCGGCGCGCCACACACCCCAAGCAGGAGAGGGTGAACGCTCACACAGAATGCGCCTTTTGCAGGGATTTTTACGGGGAGCGGCGGGCCTCGGACCCGCGACCTCCGGATCCCTCCGGCTATAGAAGGACGTCTTGGTTGCCGCTCGTCCGCGACCCAGCACCTCGAAGGTGCTTGACAAGCCGCGAGCGTACGAGCGAGAGTATCGTCTAAAGAACCGTCGTCCGCAGAACAGAACTCTGTGTTGCACCGCGCATACGGCGAAAGACGAGAGGAGCTGAATCGTGAACGCTCGGGGACGCCAGGGCAACGCGAGGCTCGAACGGCAGCGGCCGCCGACCTTCGCTGACCTTGCGCTCACGCGCCGCGAGCTGCTCAAGGGCGCCGGAGCCGGAGCAGCCGTGCTGACCCTGCCGGGCTTCCTCGCCGCCTGCGGCGGCGAAGAGTCGGCGAGCGGTGAGCAGATCACGGAGCTCACCTGGGGAACGACGCCGATCAGGGCGCTGGACTACGCACGCGGCTTCGACGTCCAGACGGGCGTTCCCCTTGCGATCTCGCTCGAGGCGCTGCTCGTGTACGACCAGGACCTCAAGCTCGTGCCGCTCCTCGCCGAGTCGTGGTCGCAGCCCGATCCGAAGAGCTACGTGTTCCAGGTCCGCGAAGGAGTCGAGTTCTGGGACGGGACGCCGCTCGCGATCGAGGACGTCGTCTGGTCGCTCGAGCGGCACATGGATCCGAAGCTGGCCTCGGAAATGGGCTTCTACTTCGAGTCGGTCGACTCGATCGAGGCCACGGGCGAGCGTGAGGTGACGGTGAGCATGAAGACCGCCGACCCGTTCTTTCCCTACGTGCAGACCTTCACCACAGTCATTCCCAAGGCTTTCGGAGAGGCGCAGGGAAAGAAGCTCGGCTCGCCGGGAACTCCCGCGAGAATCATGGGAACGGGCCCCTACAAGATCACCGCGTTTCGCGCCGACGACGTGATCACGCTCGAGCAGAACGAGAACTACTGGGGCGAGCAGCCCCTGGTGGAGAAGATCAACGCAAAGATCTTCGCTGACCCTCAGACGATGCAGCTCGCGATGCGAGCCGGCGAGATCGACGGGACGTTCCAGGTCCCGTTGCCGCAGGCCGATCAGTGGGCGAAGATCAAGGGTACGAAGGCGATCTACGCGCCGGGGATGGGCATCATCTCCCTCTACTTCCGGATGAGCGAAAAGCCCTGGAGCGACATCCACGTCCGTCGTGCCTTTGCACACTCGCTCGACCGCGAGGGGATCGTGCGCAACGTGCTCGGGGGTCGGGCCGAGGTCGCGAACTCGGTCGTGCCGCCGGCGCAGTGGGGTGGACTGCTCTCGCAGGACGAGATCACGGCGCTCTACGACGAGCTCCCGAGCTACCCGTTCGACCTCGAGCTGGCGAAGCAGGAGCTCGCGCAGTCCTCGATGCCGGACGGCTTCGAGGCGGCGACCGAGTATCCGAACATCATCCCGGAAGTCGGGAAGGCGCTCCTCAACCTCCAGGAGAACCTGAAGCAGCTGAACGTGAAGCTGACCGTCAACGAGGTGACGCCGCAGAGCTGGTTCGCCAACCTCGAGGCGCGAAAGTTCACCTTCGGCGTCTCCGCGTTCGGCCCGGATTACGTCGACCCGGCGAACTATCCGATCTCAGTCTTCAGCAAGGGATCGGACTCGAACCGTGCCGACTACGACAACCCGAAAGTGACCGCCCTCCTCAGCGAGCAGCAGGCCGCAACCAACCCGGAGGACCGCGCCGAGGCGATCTCCGAGATCATGCGGATCACCGAGGCGGAGCTCCCGTATCTCAACCTCTGGTGGCCGGATTCGGCGATGGCCATCAGCGACCGGCTGACCTACGACGGCTTCACGCCCCTCTGGTACAACCAGGTCTGGATCCGCAACCTCTCGGCGTAACGCCTCAGGTGCAAACGTCGTGACACAGCACGCCCGGGCGCTCGCGTGCGAGGCGCTCGTGCGCGGTCTGCGGCCGACCGATCCGCGACCGTCGCCCGACGGCCGCCTCGTGGCCTACTGTCTGCGCGGCGGCTTCTCGACTCCCGGCTCGCCGCCGCCTCGCTCGATCTGGTTCACCGATCTCGATGGGAACTCCGAGCAGGTGACCGACGATTCCGCCGCGGCTGTGTCTCCACGCTGGTCGCCGGAAGGAGGCTCGTTGGCATTCGTCTCGAGCAACGGCAGTCCGGCGCGCACGTCCTTGCAACTGCTCGACCTGGCCACCCGGAAGACGCATCCGCTCGGCACGCTCGACGCCTCGATCCGGACGATCTTGTGGTCTCCTGCCGGCAGTAGCCTGCTGGTGCTCGCCGAGGACGCGGAGGGAGACGGAGTGGATTCCGATCCGCGCGTGCGGCGCTTTTCGGAGCCGGCCGCACCGTTCCGGCGTCTCTTCCGGGTCGAGGTCGCGAGCGGCGAGACGACGGAGGTCGGACCGGAGGGACTGACGGTGTGGGAGTTCGACTGGGACGGCGACCGGACCGCCGTCGCCTCGGTCTCGATCGATCCGACCGAGGGCGGCTGGTACGGCGCCACGCTGGCGAGGCTCGACCTTGCCGAGCGATCGGTGACCACGATCTACGAGCCGGACTGGCAGATCTCCTGCCCGAGACTCTCGCCGGACGGCGGTCGCACCGTCTTCCTCGAGGGGCTCTCCAGCGAGCATGACAGTCTCGTCGGGACCGTGAAGCTGCTCGGACTCGAGGCCGGCGAGCAGCCGGTCGCGGTCGCGCCGGGGCTCGACGCCAGCTCGATCGAGTGGCGTGACGCATCGCGGCTGTGGTTCACCGCTCGGCACGGGATGGCATCGAGTTGCGGCTCGCTGGTGCTCGACGGCACGATCGAGCAGCTTTGGCGCGGCGAAGGCGCGTTCGGGCCCCAGCCTCGAGTCGGCGCCGACGCCGAGGGTCGGCGGCTGGTGGCGATCTCGGAGACGCTCCACGACCCAGCGGAGGTCTCGGTCCTGGAGGTCGAGAACCCGGAATCGGGCTGGCGGCGGCTGACGACGCATGGGAGCGAGCTCGCCGAGCTGCCGCTGCCCGAGGCCGAGCGGTTCACGTGGACGGCACGCGACGGGCTCGAGCTGGAGGGACTCCTCGTTCGGCCTCGCACGAGCGGCGGCGCGCCGCCGCTCGTCGTCTTCGTCCACGGGGGCCCGACCGCAACCTGGTCGTACGCGTTTCCCTGCGGCTTTGCGCACGCGGCGCTGCTGGCGGACGCTGGCTACGCCGTCCTCCTGTCGAACCCTCGTGGGAGCACGGGACGCGGCCAGGAGTTCGTCCGTGCGATCGTCGGCGATCTCGGCGGCGCCGAGCTCGCCGACCATCTTGCGGGCGTCGATGCCTGCGTCGAGGCAGGGATCTGCGACCCCGAGCGGGTCGGGATCATCGGCGCCAGCCACGGGGGGTTCATCGCCGCCTGGGCCGTGACGCAGACCGATCGTTTCCGCGCCAGCATCGCCCTGGCCGGTGTCTTCGACTATCTGAGCGTCCACTACACGTGCACCATTGCCGGGTTGGACGACGTCCTCTTCACCGGGCCCGACCCGATCGCCGACTACGTCGCGGCGTCGCCCGTGGCACACGCGCGCAACAGCAGGACGCCGACGCTGATCCTCCACGGCGAGGTCGACCCGTACTGTCCGGTGTCGCAAGCCGAGGAGCTCTACGGTGCGCTCGTCGAGGCCGGCGTCGAGACAGAGCTCGTCGTCTATCCCCGGGAGGGACACGGCTGGATCGAGCTCGAGCACCAGCTCGACCTCTGGCGGCGCGTTCGCGGCTGGTTCGACAAGCACCTGAAGGGCGAGACATGAGTAGGCAGGGCCTTGTCCTCTTCGTCCTCCGCAGACTCCTGGCTCTCGCGATCCTGCTCACGACCGTCTCGTTCGGCGTCTTCAGCCTGCTCTATCTCGCGCCGGGGAGCGCGGAGCAGGTGCTGCTCGCCGGACGCCCCGCCGCCGACGCGGAGACGCGAAACGAGATCCGCGAGCGCTACAACCTCAACGACTCCTTCGCCGAGCAGTACGCGCTCTGGGCGAAGGGGGCGGTCCGACTCGATTTCGGCCAGTCGATCCGCACCGGGGAACCCGTCCTGACCGCGATCAAGGACCGCAGCGGGTTGACGATCTTCCTCGGTGTCTACGGATTCGCGCTCGCGATGCTGGCGGGCGTGTCGCTCGGGATCCTCTCCGCAGTCCGCAGCAGGACGAGCGCCGATCGCGGGATCGTCATGTTCAGCATCGTCGGGGCGAGCGCGCCGGTCTTCGTCACGGGGGTCTTCCTCCTCTACGCGTTCGCCGTCCTGCTCGATCTGTTCCCGGCCTTCGGGCAGGGCGAGGGCTTTCTCGACCGGTTCTGGCACCTCACCTTGCCGGCGGTCGCGCTCGCCGTCGGCGGCTCCGCCCTCGTCGTCCGCCTGACCCGGGCCGGGATGCTCGGCGCGCTCGAGCAGGACTACGTCACCTTCGCCAGGGCGCGAGGGCTCTCCGCTCGACGCGTGCTCCTCGCCTACGCGTTCAGGAACGCGCTGATTCCCGTCGTCACGGCGGGTGCGCTCGTGCTCTCGTTCATGCTGACCGGAGCTGCGCTCGTCGAGGTGACGTTCGCGCTGCCCGGAATCGGGGCGCTGCTCATCGACTCCGTCAACTTCAAGGATCTGCCCATGGTGCAGGGACTCGCGATGGTGCTTGCGACGGTCGTGATCCTGATCAACCTGCTCACGGACATCCTCTACCTCTTCATCGACCCGCGGATCACCTACAGCGAGGGCACCGCGTGAGTGAGCTCGCGGTTCCGCAGCTCGAGCGCGGCCGCAGGCGGCTCCTGCCGCCGACGCCGTTCACGCTTGCCTTCTCGTTCCTCGTACTCGGTGTCGTCGTCTTCCTCGCCGTCGCGGCGCCGCTCGTCGCCCCGCGGGACCCGCACGCCCAGAACCTGCTCGTCGGGCTGACCACTCCCAACAGCGAGTTCTGGTTCGGCACCGACGACGTCGGCCGCGATGTCTTCTCACGGACGATCTTCGGCGCGCGCGGCGCCTTGATCGGACCACTCGCGATCGCGCTCGGGGCATTCCTGATCGGGAACGTGCTCGGGCTTCTCGCCGGGTTCCGGGGCGGCCTGATCGACGCCGCAATCATGCGCTGGGTCGACCTCATGTACGCGCTGCCGGGGCTGCTCGTCGCGATCGTCCTCGTCGGCGTCCTCGGCAGCAGCTACGTCCTGGCGGTCGTCGTGCTGCTCGTGCTCACGTCGCCGTTCGACACTCGGATCGTGCGCGGCGCGACGCTCGAGCAGCGTCCGCTGGCTTATGTCGAGGCCGCGCGCACGCTGGGCTTGCCCGGCCGCACGATCATGTTCCGGCACATATTTCCGAACATCCTGCCGGTGACGCTCCCGAACGCCTTTCTCAACTTCGCCTTCAGCCTCGTCGCTCTCTCGGCCCTCTCGTTTCTCGGGCTCGGCGTCGGGCCGGGGTCGGCCGAGTGGGGCCGCATGCTCGCGGAGAGCCGGCTGCTCCTCTTCGAGAACCCCGTCGCGGCCCTCGCCCCCGGCGGGATGATCGTGCTCACGGCGGCGAGCATGAACCTCGTCGGCGACTGGGTCTACGAGCGCCTGGCCGATCGCGGACGGGCGCGGTGACTGCGGTGCTCGAATCGCGGGCGCGCTCGCTGCCCCGCCAGGCGATCCTGGAGACGCGAGGCCTCGCGATCGAGAGCAGGATCGGCGGCCGGCGACGGACGATCGTCTGCGATCTCGATCTCTCGGTGGCCGCCGGCGAGACCGTCGGCGTCGTGGGCGAGTCGGGAAGCGGGAAGTCGATGACGGCCCGCGCGCTGATCGGGCTGCTGCCGCAGGGACTCTCGGCGCGAGGCTCGATCAGCTACGCCGGCCGGGAACTGCTCCAACTCCCCGAGCGCGAGCTGGCGCGGGTTCGCGGGTCGGAGATCGGCCTGATCCTCCAGGACCCGTTCACGATGCTGAATCCGCTCCTGCGCTGTGGCAGGCACATCACCGAGGTGCTGGAGCGCGGAGATGCGCGTGGTGTGAGCCGGCGTGCGCGCCGGGCCGAGGCGGTTCGTCGGCTCGCCGAGGTCGGGATCGCGGAGGCGGTCGACCGGTATCCGTTCGAGCTCTCCGGGGGCATGCGCCAGCGGGTGGCGATCGCCGCGGCGCTCGCGGGCGATCCTGCCGTGTTGATCGCCGACGAGCCCTCGACGGCGCTGGACGCGACGACGCAGAAGGAGATCCTCGCACTCCTGAAGTCGCTCCAGGAGGCGCGGGGCATGGGCCTCGTGCTGATCACCCACGACCTTCGCGTCGCCTTCGCCATCTGCGACCGGATCTGCGTCCTCTATGCCGGGTCGCTCCTCGAGACCGGCGGCACTGCGGCGCTCGAGGTGGAGCCGCTCCACCCGTACACGCTCGGCCTCCTGCTCTCGGAGCCGCCCGGAGACCGGCGGCTCGCCGAGCTCGCTGCGATCCCGGGCGTCGTGCCGTCGCCCGACGACGTTGCGGAGGTCTGCTCGTTCAGCCCTCGCTGCCCCTGGGCGCAGCCGATCTGCCGAGCGGGACGACCGCCGCTCGAGCCGGTGGCGCCGGGGAGGCTGTCGGCGTGCAGGCGGATCGACGAGATCCGGAGTGAGATGCGACAGCGACACGCCACGGTGGTGCAGCCCGCGCCGCCGCGGGACACGCCCGCCGTCGCCGCGCCGCTCGTGGAGGTCGAGCTCGTCGAGAAGGTCTTCGGCGACACCTCGAGCCGGCGGGTACAGGAGTCGGTGGTGGCGCTGGCCGGAGTCTCGCTCGAGATCGGGCCACACGAGAGCGTCGGTCTCGTCGGCGAGTCCGGGTCGGGAAAGACGACGCTCGCACGCTGCCTCGTCGGCCTGGAGACGCCGACCTCGGGCCGGATCTCGATCGACGGCATCGACGCGACGGACTACGACGCACTCTCCACGGCCGACCGGAGGCGGCTGCGGCGCACCGTGCAGGTCGTGTTCCAGGATCCCTATTCGTCGCTCAATCCGGTGCGCAGCGTCGGTTCGACGCTTCGCGAGGCGATCGAGCTCTACAACCCGCGCTCCGCGCGTCACGCGCGCCAGGTGGACGCGCTGCTCGAGCAGGTTGGGCTACCGGCCTCCTACGCGGTCCGCAAGCCGATCGCCCTCTCCGGCGGGGAGCGCCAGCGCGTCGCGATCGCCCGTGCGCTCGCGGTGAAGCCCCGGCTGATCGTGTGCGACGAGCCCGTCTCCGCGCTCGATGTCTCGGTTCAGGCCCAGATCCTGAATCTCCTCTCGTCGCTGCGGGAGGAGCTCGGCGTCGGCTACCTCTTCATCACGCACGACCTCCCGGTGGTGCGCCAGGTGGTCGACCGCGTGTACGTGCTCTACCGCGGCGAGATCGTCGAGTCGGGCCCCGTCGACGAGGTCATCGGCGCTCCCAGGCACCCGTACACGATCAGGCTGGTCGACTCGATGCCGCGCTCGTCGCCGGACTGGCTCGCGGCGTCGGCTCCCCCAGGTGCTCCTTGAACCAGGCGAGAGTCCGGGTGAGGAAGTCGACCCGGTGCTCGGGAAGCCCGTGCGCGAAGAACATGTGGGAGCCGCCCGGGTAGCGGACGTACTCGGTCTCGCAGCCCGCCTTGCGGAGTGCCACGAACATCTGCTCGCTCTGGCCGATCGGGCACCTCTGGTCGGCTTCGCCGTGGAAGATCAGCGTCGGCGTCCGGATCCGGTGCGCGTAGGTCGAGGGAGAGAACTCGGTGTACCACTCGCGCTCCAGGTGCGGAGGCCCACCGCCGTGTCGCTCGAGCCCGCGCCACGCGACGTCGCTCGTGCCGTAATCGGACTCCAGGTCGAAGATCGGCTCGCCGCAGACCGCCGCCCGAAAGCGATCCGACTGGCCGATCGCCCACGCGGTCATGTAGCCCCCGTAGCTGATCCCGAAAATGCCCGTTCGCTCGCCGTCGGCGTACGGCCGCTCGAGGACTGCATCGAGCACCGCCAGCAGATCCTCGTAGTCGCCCTGACCCCAGCCTCGGACGATCTGCTCCGCGAAGCGGCGGCCGTACGAGGTCGAGCCGCGCGGATTGGCGAAGAGGACGAGGAAGCCGTTCGTCGATAAGCACTGCTCGTGCGCGAGGAAGCCGTAGCCGTAGTTCGCGCTCGGGCCGCCGTGGACGTCGAGGATCAGCGGATACCGGCGGGCGGGATCGAAGTCCCGAGGCTTCAGCAACCAGGCGTCGACCGAGAAATCGCCCCGGTCGACGACGAGCGTCTCCCACGCCGCCGGGGGCGCCTCGGTCAGGAGGGCGGCGTTGTGCGCCGTGATCGTGGCCGAGGAGCCGGCGGTTCGGTCGAAGACCCCGAGCTCGCCGATCGAGTCGAGCGACGACTCCTCCTGGGCGACGGCCCGCATGCCTCGATCGAGGCTGAGGCCGCTCCGTCGCGCCTCGGTGCGCTCGAGCAGGTCGACCGCTCCGGTCTCGACGTCGAGCAGCTCGAGCGCGCTCGCGCCGGCGCTGCAGGAGTGGAATAGAGCCTGCCGGTCGTCGATCCAGACCGGCGGCGCGGTGTCGGGGAACGACTGGAGATCCGAGGTCACGCGGCGGGTCGCGCCGCTCGCCCGGGAGTGCAGGAAATAGTCGGGCTGGAACGACTGGTCGGGATCTGCCGCGAACAGCACCCGCTCGCCGTCCGGGGAGAAGGCCCAGTGGACGATCATCGCGCCGCTGCCGCCGCCGAGCTCCTCGATCGCGCCGGAAGCAACGTCGACGGCGATCAGCCGCTGACCCGCGCGATCCTGGAGGTGCTCGCGCATGCCGACGAAACGGCCGTCCGGCGACCACTGCGGTAGGTCGTGCTCGAGCGGCTCGGAGGTGAGGCGGAGGCGGGAGCCGTCCTCGACGTCGACGGTGAAGACCTGGGTGCGCCGGTCGCCGAGGTAGCCCCGTCCGTCCTCCTTGAAGTCGAGTCGCCTCGTTACCCGCACCTTCGGGGCGGCACCCGGTGCGGCGATCTCCTCCAGAGGGTTCTCCGGGTCGTAGAGGGTCGTGTAGGCGATCGCCCTCGCGTTGGGAGACCACGCGAGCTCACCGAGCGGCTGCCCATGAGAGGCGAGCTCTGCGGGCTCGCCGGCGGCCGAGAGGTCGAGGATGCACAGCGTGTGCCGGCCGTCTCGGGCCGCAGCGAACGCCAGGCGGTCTCCTCCCGGCGACCAGCGCGCGCCCGCGGCAGGAGTCTCCGGGACCGTGAGCGGGCGCGCATCGGAGCCGTCGATCCGGCAAAGCCAGACCTGGCGGACCGGGCGGGCCTGCTCGCGCGCCGTCGTCAGCGTGTAGGCAATCAGATCACCACCAGGCGAGACCTGAGGATCGCCGGCGAGCGTGAGCCCGTAGACGAGGTCGCGCGGGGTCAACGGCCTCGTCAACGCAATACCTCCTCTACACCGCGTTGCGGATGTCGTGCGGCCGCGAGAACGGCCAGGGCTCCCACGCAAAGAACGCAGGCTGCGCCGGCTCGCCGCTCCGCGCGAGCAGATTTCGCGCGGGCCCGAGCCCAGTCGCAGCAACGTTGAGGCCGTCCGGGTCGACGCTCGGCCAGCCGCCGTTCTCGATGCGCTCGCGCAGCACACCGAGGGCGACGAGCGTCTCGGCGACCGTGAACGTGCAGTGCCCGCCCCGGTGGACGTGCAGCTGGCGCAGAAGCTCCTCCTGGCCCGCCGCGGCGACCACGTCGGCATAGGCGTGCTCGTTGTCCGGGGTGACGAGACCGTCGCCGTCCGTGTGCAGCGTCAGCACCGGAACGCCGCCGAGGTCGCCGGAGAAGACGATGTTGCGCTCGAGGTAGCGCACGGCGTCGGGATCAGCCTCGATCCGCGGAGTCGCCGCAAGCAGCTCGAGGTCGGCGCGCAGGTCGACACCGGCCTCCGCGTACAACCCCTCGACCTCGTCGCGGGCAATCGACCGGCGCAGCAGCTCGCCGTAGTCGACGCCGCTGTTCCACGAAGGGTTCCCGCCGGCCTGGGACTCGACCTGGGCGCGGAGGAAGAAGTAGACGAGCAGGCCGGGCTCCTCGTACCAGCTCACCTGATTCGCGAGCCGTGCCGCGAAGTCCTCGGGTGCCGGTTCGGCCGCAAGCGGGTCGTGCCAGCCCGGGATGTTGCCGACGGCGGCGGCGAGCGCGAGCCGGGCCTGGCCTTCCGCCGTCGTCACCGCCTCCGTGAGCATCGCTTCGGCGAGCCGGAGGTTCGTTCCGGGATCCCCGATCCGCACGAGCTCGAGCGCCGAGTCGGGAGCGAGCAGCGTCCGGAGCACGAATGCGATGTCCAGCTCGCGGTTGTGGACGCCCACCGCCCCCGCGAGGTTCCCGCACATCGGCAGCGCGCCCGAGAGTCGGTCCGGCAGCACCTGGACGAGGCCCGCCGTGATGATCCCGCCGATCGAATAGCCGACGGCGATCGTCCTCCTCGCGTCGCCGACCCTCCGGGCGAACTCGTCGAGGAGCGCGTCCTGGTTGCGGAACGAGTCCTCGAGGGGCCAGAAGATCGGCCCTCCCGAGCCTGCGACCGCGTAGCCCTCTTCCAGGAGCGCTGCGAACAGGGGCTCCCCCTCGTCCCAGGGCGGATCGTCCGGCCCCACCGGAACCCCGCGCGAATAGAGCAGGAGGACGTCGTTCCAGCTCGGCGGCACCTCGATCCGGTACCTCGTGCCGCTCGGCGTCGATCCGTCGAACGTCGTGCTCATCGTCAACCTCCGAATCGGATCGCGGGAAGGCCGCGGACACCGGCGCGGATCCGGTAGAGACCGCCGGCGTGCGGCTGTGCGCGCCGCTCGGCCGCCGACAGGTCCGCCGAGGCCGTGGTGATGTACAGCTCGTCGAGACGAGCGCCGCCGAAGGCGCAGCTCGTGACCAGGGCGACCGGCAGCTCGACGCTCGTAGCGAGCGTTCCGTCGGGGGCGTACCGGCGCACCGAGCCGTCGCCCCAGATCGCGACCCAGAGGAACCCCTCGGCGTCGATCGTGATTCCGTCCGGAAGGCCCTCCTCGGCGTGGATCTCGACGATCCGTCGGCAGTTCCGGACCATTCCGTCCCGGAGGTCGAAGTCGTAGGCGTCGATCCCATTCGCGCCGCTGTCCACGTAGTAGAGCGTCCGGCCGTCGAGCGACCAGGCGAGCCCGTTCGAGATCGTCAGCCCCGTGAGCACGGGCTCGACCGAGAGGTCGGGCTCGAG
>JANDLU010000025.1 GCA_024330215.1 Candidatus Gaiellasilicea maunaloa | reverse complement strand
TTGCCGAACCACTTGACCCAGAGCGGGAAGAACTCAGGGATCTTCGGATCGAAGCCGATCCGCGTCAGCCTGCCGCCATCGATGTTGAGCAGCTTCTTGTTCGCCGCTCGTAGCCGCTGCCAGTTCGTCGTCTGGATATCGGCCATGGCGACGCCGGCGGCCTTGGCGACGTCCTGATTCACGAGCAGCGTGATCTGGTTCGTGAACTCGGGCAGCGCGTAGATCTGGCCCTTGTACCGGACTTCGCTGAGCGCGGCGGCACGGTATTGCTTCGTGTCGATCGACTGCGACCTGATGCAGTTCGCGAGCGGCAGGAACGCATTTCTCGCCGCATACGTGCCGACGCTGTTGCGGCTGAGATAGACGAGATCCGGAACGTCGCCGGCGGCGAGCCGCGCCAGGAACGCCTGGTCGTTGAACCCGTTGACCGGGTTCGAGACCTCGACCGAGGAGCCGAGCGCGTCAGTGGCGAAGTCGAGCCGGCCCTGGGCGACGTCGTCCCGGCCGCCCATGCCGTAGATGTTGAGCGTCCTCGATGCGACGCCGGTAGCGGCCGGCGCCTTACCGGTGGTTGCGTCCGATTGGGCGCTCGCGAGACCGGCCATGATCGCGACCGAGAGCGCGATCGTTCCGGCAAGCCCCGCCAAGCGAATCCAGCGACCCGACATGTGTTGCCTCCTGGCTAAGAGGTGGTAGACCCCGAGGATCTAGATGTGACAACGTAACCACATGTTCACGCCGGATTCAAGAGAAGCGTGCGCCGGCTGAGGAAATACGTGCGCGAGCGCATCGCCTTGCGCCTCCGGATCGTGCGCCTCCTGCGGGTGGCCGGGCCTCGACTCGTCGGCGGCGCAGTCGCCTTCCAGATCTTCACCGGGCTCGCACCTGTCGCCTTCATCCTCGCCACGAGCGCCGTCGTCGGCCGCGTGCCCGCCGCCATCGAGAGCGGCCTGGACTCGCCGCAATGGCAGTCGCTGCGGAACGCGCTCCTCCTCGCCGGGGCGCTTTTCGTCGTCCAGCAGCTGTCGTGGCCGTTTCAGTGGGCGGCCGGAGAGCTTGTGACGTGGCGCGTCGACGACTCCGTTCGCGAACGCGTCGCGGCGGCGTCGCTCGAGCCCGTCGGGATCGGAGCGCTCGAGGACGCGCGCACGCTCGACCAGCTCGCACAGATCGTCGACCCGGACCGCGGCATCGGCTTCTCGCCGGGAGGCGCGTGCGCCGGGATGCTGGCACTCCTGTCGCGCTACGTGCAGTGGGGCGTCGCCTCGATCCTGCTCGGAGTCGCCTACACGTGGTGGGCGGGGGTCGCCGCCGGGCTCGGCGCCCTGGCCGTCCGGGTAGGCATTCGCTCCGGCGTCGGCAGGCTCGGCGAATTCGAGGGGCGCTTCGGCGGGGAGCGCAGGCGACGCGACTACTACCGCGACCTGCTCGCGACGCCCACGGCGGCGAAGGAAGCGCGGATCTTCGGGCTCGCGACCTGGCTTGGCGAGCGCTACCGGTCCACTGCGCTCGGCGCCGTGCGGCCGGTGTGGCGGGCCCGGCGGCGGATCGTCTACGTACCGTTCCTCGTCTCGATCCCCGCGTGGCTCGTGCTCTCGGGTGTCGCGACGATCGGCGCGGCTCGAGCCGCGGCCGGCGGCGAGCTCACGCTCGGCGAGCTCGTGTTCGCGCTGCAGGCGATCGTCCTGATCAGCGCGTTCGGCACGTTCTTCTGGAACTCTGACTGGGCCACTGAGAACGGCTTACGTGCCTACGATGCGCTCGAGCGCTTCGAAACCACGGCGGCCACGCAACTCACGGCGGTCGCGCCGAGCGCCGACCCCACGGGGCGTCCACGCGCGGAGATTCGCTTCGAGGATGTCACGTTCGGCTACGACGACGGCGCCCGGCCGGTGCTGCGCAATCTCGACTTGACGATCAGCGCCGGTCGCTCGCTCGCGATCGTCGGGCTCAACGGGGCCGGCAAGACGACGCTCGTGAAGCTGCTGGCACGCCTCTACGAGCCGCGGTCGGGGCGGATCACGGTCGACGGGATCGACGTGCGCGAGTTCCCCGCGGCGGCGTGGCGGCGGCGCCTCGGCGCGATCTTCCAGGACTTCGTCCACTACGAGCTGCCGGTCCGAGAGAACGTCGGCTTCGGCGCGCCCGCGTTGCTCGGCGACGACGCTCGCATCCGCTCTGCGCTCACGCAGGCGGGCGCGCTCGATCTCGTCGAGCGGCTTCCGCATGGGCTGGACACTGTCCTCTCGCGTGAGTACCAGGACGGCGCCGAGCTCTCAGGCGGCCAGTGGCAGCGGGTGGCGATCGCGCGGGCGATCGCCGCGGTGGATGCCGGCGCCGGCGTGCTCGTCCTCGACGAACCGACCGCGAACCTCGATGTCCGCGCCGAGGCGGCGTTCTTCGAGCACTTCCTCGACCTGACGCAGGGATTGACGACGATCCTGATCTCGCATCGCTTCTCGTCGGTTCGCCGCGCCGGCCGCATCGTCGTGCTCGAGGAAGGCGCCGTCATCGAGGACGGGACGCACGAGGAGCTGCTGGCGGACGGCGGCCGCTACGCCGAGCTGTTCCGCCTCCAGGCGGAGCGCTTCGCCCCGGACGGCGCCGGATGAGCGAGTTTCTGCGCGGCTTCGCGGCGATCCTTCGCAGCGGCTGGCGTGCGAGCCCGCGGCGGCTGCTCGCGCTGACAGGGCTGATGCTGCTTGAGTATCTGAGCTGGCCGCTCGCGCCGCTGGCGCTCAAGTACGTGACCGACGCCGTCGTGGAACGGGACGTCTTCACGGCGACTCTCGCGGCGTCCTTCGTGCCGCTCCTCGCCCTCCTGAACCAGGTCGCCGGCCACGTCGCGCACGTGTTGTGGGTGGAGGTGTCCGACCTCAACCTCGTGCAGGTGAACAGCGAGCTCGGCGAGCTGAGTCAGGGCTCCCGCGGGCTCGAGCACCACGAGCGTCCGGATTTGGCGGACCGGATCGAGCTGCTCCGGATCGGCGGAAACCCGCTCTACATGTCGGTCCGCACAGCGGTCGAGAGCGTCGGCCGCGTCCTCCAGCTCGTCGTCACGGTGGTCATGCTCGCGCTGCTGCAGCCGGCGTTGCTGCTCCTCCTCGCGTTCGCGCTGCCACCGCTCGTCTCCGCGCGCTGGGCGTTTCGCCGCTTCAGTTTCGCCATCTGGGGCGACATCGAGCGCTCGCGCCGAGCCACGCACCTGCTCGACCTGGCCGTGCGGGCGGACGCTGCGAAGGAGATCCGCATCTTCGGGCTCGAAGACGAGCTGCGGCTGAGGTTGCGCGAGAGCCGTGAGGAGCTGCGGCGACGGCGCTTCCGCGCCGAGTTCGAGGGGGTGGCCGCGATGTCGGCGGGGCAGCTCGTCTTCGCGCTCGGGTACGTCTTCGGGCTGCTCGTCGTCGTGCGCGGCGCGATCGACGGCGAGCACACGGCGGGCGACGTCGTCCTCGCCGTCTCGCTCGCAGCGCAGACGAGCGAGCTCGTCTACGAGATCGTCGGCACGACGCAGTTCCTCCAGCGCGGCGCAGAGGCGATGGGTCGGCTCGCGTGGTTGCGCGGGCTCGTCGGGCGGCTCTACCGGCCGGAGCCGCTCGGTGCCACCGTCCCGGAGCACCTACGCGAGGGGATCCGCTTCGAAGGGATGTCGTTCCGCTATCCCAGCACCGAGGTCGAGGTGCTGCGCGACATCGATCTCGACATCGCCCCCGGATCGACGATCGCCTTCGTCGGCGAGAACGGCGCCGGAAAGTCGACGCTCGTCAAGCTCCTCTGCCGCTTCTACGACCCGACGAGCGGACGTATCGTCGTGGACGGTGAGGACCTGGCGCGCTTCCCTGCCGCGGAATGGCGCCAGCGGATCGCCGCCGGCTTCCAGGACTTCGTCCGCTTCGAGCTGGTGGCTCGGGAGAGCATCGGTGTCGGCGACCTTCGGGTTGCGGAGGACGGCGACGCGGTCGCCGCCGCAATCGAGCGCGCCGGCGCCGAGGACGTCGTGAGGCAGCTCCAGGACGGGCTCGAGACGCAGCTCGGGAAGTCGCATGCCGACGGCGCCGAGCTTTCCGGCGGGCAGTGGCAGAAGCTCGCGCTCGCCCGCGCGATGATGCGGACGGCACCGCTCCTGCTCATCCTGGACGAGCCGACCTCCGGCCTCGACGCGCACGCCGAGCACGTCCTCTTCGAGCGCTACGCCACGTCGGCCCGCGCTGTCGCGAGAGCGACAGGCGGGATCGCCGTCTTCGTCTCGCATCGCTTCTCGACGGTGCGAATAGCCGACCTGATCGTTGTCGTCGACGGCGGCGCCATAGTCGAGCAGGGCAGCCACGCCGAGCTGATCGCCCGCGGCGGCATGTACGCCGACCTCTATTCGCTCCAGGCAGCGGCCTACGGCTGAGCGCGCGAGAGCTCAGCCAGCAGCGCCTGCGGAGTCAGGATGCGGACGCCGCCGTACGCACCGACCGGCAGGAGGTGTTGGCGGTCACCGCTGGCAAGCACGTCGGCCGCGGCCGCCACTGCGCAACCCAGGATCACGTCATCGGCAGGATCGCCCGTGGTTCGATCGATCGAGACCGGCGCCGCGGGCCGTTCGGCGGCGATCGATTCCAGCAGTGCCCGAGTCTCCAGCCATCGCTCGCCGCTGAAACCGAGCTTGCGCACCAGCACCCGCTCGAGCTCGACCAGTACCGGCTCCGGAAGGATCAGCGAGATCCGGCGGGTGACTGCGAGCTCGACGAGCCGGCTGGGCGGGCCATCTGCAATGAACGCGGACACGAGGACGTTCGTATCGCAGACGACGCGGAGTGTCAGGCGCCCGCCGCCCGCAACTCGTCGACCAGCGCCTCGGCGTCCTCGGGTCCGATCCCCCGGCGTTCGGCTTCGCGTCGCGCGTACGTCTGCAGCCCACGAAAGCGCTCGAGCTCCAGATGCAGGCGAAGTGCCTCGCGCACGAGCTCGCTCTTCGTTCGTCCCTGAGCCATAGCGACCGCCTCGACTTCGTCGATCAGCGCATCGGGAACGGAGACGGAGAGAATCCTGCTCATGCCATATGAAACTATCACATAACGGTGGTCAGGTGGTCGCCAACGTTGGCGGCGCGGTCGAGGCGCGGACGACGAGCGTCGGCTCGAGGCACTCGAAGCCCGGCTCGCAACCTGGGTCGTCGATCCGGCGCAGCAGCAGCTGAGCGGCACGGCGGCCGAGCTCGATCGTCGGCTGCGCGACCACGGTGATTCCCGGATCGACCATCGACGTCCAAGCCACGTCGTCGAAGCCGACGAGCGAGACGTCCTGGGCGAGCCGGAGCCCGCGGACGCGCAGAACCTTCCAGGCGTGCTCGGCGAGCTGGTTGTTGGCGGCGAAGATCGCGGTCGGCGCCTGCTTGTCGAGAAGCGCCGCGATCCGCTGCTCCGCATCCGGGGCGTGGAAGGCGATTGGGAGAATCAGCCGCTCGTCCACGACAACGCCGGCCCCGGCGTGCGCTGAGCGATAGCCGGCGAGCCGCCCCGCGTCGGTCGTCCAGTCGGTGTCGGCGACGAGGAGGCCGATCCGGCGATGACCGAGCTCGAGCAGATGCGCGGTCGCCAGGCGGCCGCCCTCCTCGTTATCGATCACGACCGCGTCGCAGGGCACCTCCGCCAGTTGCCGGTCGACCTCGACGACATCGACGCCGTTCCTCGCGAGCAGCGAGGCGGCTGCGCTGTCGGCGGGCGTCATGATCACCCCGGCCGCGCGCATGGCGAGGAAGGTTCGTGCGAACGAGAGCTCCTGGGCGCGGTCGCTGTTGTCGGAGACGAGCACCATCTGGTAGTCCGCCTCGCGGAGCGTCTGCTCGATGCCCGCGGCGAGCAATGCATAGAACTGGTTGCCGAGGTCCGAAACGGCGACGCCGACGACGCGGCTCGTGCGCTGCTTCAGCGTTCGCGCCGACGCGTCCGGCACGTAGCCGAGCCGCTCCGCCGCCTCGAGCAGGCGAACGCGCGCGAGCGGCGAGACGTAGCCACGGCCGCTGAGCGCCCGCGACGCCGTCGAGGCAGACGTTCCCGCCTCGCGGGCGATGTCGGCGAGCGTGACGGGGCGCAGCGGCTGCTCGCCTACGAGACCGCTTCCTTCGTGCACGCTCACGTTGCAGCCCGCCACGCCGCCCACGTGCGCCGCAGCGCCTCGTAGTCCCGCGGCTCGAACGACTCGCTCGTGGCGTCCAAGGCGTGAGCGTAATACAGCGACGGAATCCCCAAAAGCGGCTTCTCCTCGACGTACTCGCGCCATTCGCGCAGGCTCGGGATCCGCCAGTCGTCGGTGTCGATCAGGAGCTCGGGGCACGCGGCCTGCGCGACGCGCGCGCGGTGGCGCATCTGCGGCACCACCGACGGCGCGCCCGAGACCATGTCGTTCAGCCGGATCATGTCGGTGACGTCGACGAACGCCGGGTGCGGCGTGTGCGTCATCACGAGCGCGTCGGCCTTTGCCTCCTTCGCCGCCGCGTAGACGACCGTGAGCAGATCGTGAAGGAGAGCGATTCCCCAGCCAGCGCCGTGGGCGCTGAGCGAGCGGCCACTCGGAGTGCGCGCGGTGAAGTCGATCTTGAGGCCGTCGGCGTCGAGACCGTCAGTGGAGAGCATCGCCCGGATGCTCTCGCGAAGCGCCTCGCGTGCTCGCGGATTCGTCGGGTCGAGGGCGACCGGAACGCCGTCCGGGTTGCGGACGCAGAGCTCCGGCGACAGGCCCTCCGGATCCCAGGCCTTCCACCAGAGCAGCACCTTCTGGCCGCGCGCGTGACGGGCGGCGATCCAGCCGCTGAGGTCAGACCACTTCTCGCGGTCGGGCTCGTTGGTCCCGTAGGCGGCCTGCCACTTGTCGTCGAGGACGATCGTTCCCGGCGCGACGCCCTCGCGCTCCAGATGGCTGAGGAAAGCGTCGTAGCTCGCCTGGGTCGCGCGATCGGCGGCGCTGCCGGCGTGCGTCGTCTCCGCGAGGTGGCACTGTGCGCCCCAGCCGCAGAAGATCGGCTCGCGCCACCAGGCCGGAGTCTCGCGCGAGGTCGGAGCCGGAGCGGCATTGCGGGCGACGAGGTCGTCGCGATGGCGGCGGAGCCCCGCGTAGGGATCGCGGACGCCTGGGGTGAGGATCAGCGTCGGCGCCTCGAAGTCGCCGTCGACTCGCGTGTGTCCCTCGTACTCGAGCCTCAGGGCGAAGCCGCCGTGGCGCGTCTCGTAGACGAGCTGCACGAAGCCGAGCTCAGCGACCGGCCCCGCGAGGCCGAGGTCGACCCACTCGTCGTCGTCCACGCTCAGCGCGAGGTAGAGCGGCGCCGGCGTGAAGAGCCAGTGGCCGCGGCCGGGCTCACCGTCGCCCGAGACGCCGATCACACAGGCCTCGGCCGCTGGACGCAGCACGCGAGGGTCGGACGGATTGGGCGAGAAGAGCGTGCGAAAGGCCGAGCCGCTCGGCATGAACCCGCTCGGCTTGCGCGGGAGCAGCGAGCGGAAGCCAAGGAGGTGCACGTCGCTGAGCTCGCCGCGTCCGCTGACGGACGCCCGAAGCTCGAGCGCGTCGTCGGCGCAGTCGAGCGTGACGCTCGCGCGCTCCCAGATCGTGGAGCGGCGCTCGACCGTGAGCTTCGCTCCGTCGCGGCGCGGCGGCAGCACCTCGAGCGTCTCGTCCGGCCCCGCCACGGTGTCTAGCGCCGCGAGCGGCCGGAGCGACGCGCAGCGGAGCCCACCGGGCGAGGAGAGCGTCACCGTCAGCCCGTCGGTCGCAAGCTCGAGCCGGTAGCTCGACGACTCGAAGACGAGCTCGCTCATTCGACGTCCACGAGGGCCTCCGCCTGCTGCCCGAACGGAATCCTGTCGACCGTAAGGTCCGCCCCGATCCGGGCACGGCGGGCAGCGGCGCCCGTCTGGAGCTCGAAGCGGACGATCCCCTCTGCGTGCGCCGCGAGCGCGATCTCCTGCTCCTCCGGCGCCGACCACCCCTCCGGAACCTCGAGCCGCACGCAGGCCACCGCCTCCCGCCCGAACGGGTTGCGGACGCTCACGTCGAGCCCGAGCCGATCGCCGGCGCGCACCGACGAGCGATACGGCTCGATCCGCGCCGCGAAGCCCACGGCACCCAAGTCCGCGTCCTCGAGCGGCAGCAGCTCGCGGTGCAGCTCGGCGAGCCGGCGGCCGTCCGCGAGCAGGCCGTCCAGGAGCTCGTCGGTCACCTCCTGCGGCGGCCAGTGGCCGCTCACGATCAGGTCGGGGCGGATCGACCGGTACAGCTCGGCGCTCGCGACGTAGTCGTCGATCCGGAAGCGATTGCGGTACTGGTAGTTCAGCACCGGCCGCTCGCCGCCGGTCTGCTGGTCGCCGGTCGCGAGGACGCGACTGCCGTCGACCTCGAGCTCGATTGCAGCGGCGTAGAGCGTGTGCCCGGGCAGCGGGTGGAGCCGAAGCTCGTACTCGTTCCAGCGGACCGGCTCGTCGAAGCCGAGTACGCGGTCGACCGCGATCGGCTCGAACCAGAGACACGGCAGGTCGTACCGCGAAGGGTCGGCGAGAATCGGCGCCACGTTCTCCGGGACCCAGACCTCCGCTCCCTCCACCTCGCGGAGCAGATCGAGCCCGGCCACGTGATCGTCGTGGAAATGGGTGACGACGACCGCCTCGATCCGCGACACGCCGTGGTCTCGCCGGAGCGCGTCGAGCGGCCAGAGGAGCGCGCGCCGCGCCTCGCGCTTCGTGCTCGGCACGAGGCCGGTCGTGACGTCGTAGCCGAAGTCGATCAGGAGCGCCGCGCCCGACTCGGAGACGAGCGCGTAGCTATTTGCGAACGAGGCCCGGTTGCGGAGGAGATGGGGCGTTACCGGCGCCCACGGCCTCGCGTGCATGTCTGCCAGGTCCCAGCGATGCTCGAGGCGCAGGTCGACGAGCTCCTGCACGCGGGCTCGCACCGTCGCGAGCACCTCCTGCGGATCGTCGACGACCGGCCCGTGCGAGGGCAGCAGGACGTCCGGCTCGCGAGCGGCCAGCACGGCGCAGGAGACGTGCGTCGCGACGAGACCATCCACGCCGCTGTACGACCACTGCGTCGCGGCCAGCGACCAGAGCTTCCCGTCCCCGTAGACGAGATCGCCGCTGAAGGCGAGCAGTCGCCCGTCCACCTCCATCAGATAGGTGACCGAGCCCGCGGTGTGACCCGGCGTCGGCAGCGTGAAGATCGCATGGCCGCCGATCTCGACCGTGCGGTACTCGGCGACCGTGCCCGCGACCGGCACGGACTCGAGGAGCGAGAAGCGGTCCTGGCGCAGGTCGTAGTCGTTCTCGAGCTGCCGCGCCTGCCAGTGGCGACTCCCGTTCGCGATCAGGTCGCGCTCGAGCGGTGGCACCCAGATCCGGATCCCAGCTGCGACGGCGCGCGCGAGTCCCTGGACCTGGTCGCGATGATGGTGGGTGACGAGGATGTCGGTAACCCGCTCGACCCCGAAGTCGGCCAGACGATCGAGCACCGCGCCGCTGCCGAAGTCGACGAGGATCGCCTCCGGCCCGGAACGGAGCACGTAGACGTTGCACGTGTCGCGGTGGAGACCGACCCCTGCGACGGGCTCGAGTGCTGTCGGCGGGGCGCTCATCCGGTGCTCGATCCTATGTCGCGCCCCCGCGGTGTGGCAACGATTGCATCTTTTCGCTGGAAGTCGTAGATTCACGACCGCATGGGGCAGATCGACGTCCAGAACCTGACCAAGGAGTACACCCCCGGTGTTCGCGCCGTCGACGACGTCAGCCTCACGGTCGGGGAGGGCGAGTTCGTCGTCCTCGTCGGCCCTTCGGGCTGCGGGAAGACGACGCTGCTCCGCTGCATCGGCGGCCTCGAGACCGTCACCGCGGGCCGGATCCTGATCGGCGAGCGCGATGTGACGAAGCTCCAGCCGTCCGCCCGCGACCTCGCGATGGTCTTCCAGAACTACGCGCTCTACCCGCACATGACCGTCCGCAAGAACCTGGGCTACGGCCTGCGTGTCCGCAAGACGCCGAAGAAGGAGATCGTGCGGCGCGTGGCCGAGGCGGCGAAGCTGCTCGAGCTCGAGGAGCTCCTCGACCGGCGGCCCGGGCAGCTCTCGGGCGGCCAGCAACAGCGGGTGGCGATGGGCCGCGCGCTCGTGCGCGAGCCGGCCGCGTTCCTGATGGACGAGCCGCTCTCGAACCTCGACGCGCTGCTGCGCGTGGCGACCCGCGGCGAGATCCTGAAGCTTCAGCGGCGGCTCGGTACGACCACCGTCTACGTCACCCACGACCAGGTCGAGGCGATGACGATGGGCGACCGGATCGCGGTGATGAACAGGGGCGTGATCCAGCAACTCGGGTCGCCGCAGCAGCTTTACGAGGATCCACGGAACGTCTTCGTGGCCGGCTTCGTCGGGTCCCCGCCGATGAACCTCGTTCCGGCTCCGATCGTAGGTGCCGGGGGGACGAGCCTGACTGCGGGCTTCCGGCCCGAGCACGTCCACGTCGCGAACGGCGCCGGCGATTCCGTGCGCTTCTCGGCGAAGGTCGACAACGTGGAGTATCTCGGCGACGAGCAGCTCGTCCACGCGACCGTGAAGGAGACGCGGATCATCGCGAAGCTTCCTCCGGACCGGACGATCGGAGTGGGTGAGGACGCGACCTTCGCCGTACCCCGCCAGAACCTCTACCTCTTCGACGCCGAGACGCAGGAACGCGTCAACTGAGGTGCTCCGTGCCGGAAGTCCGTTGCCACTCTGAGGAGTGGCCAGGTGTGAACTGGTGGTGCACGGCGCCCGCGCGCGTGCTGGTAGCACGTGTGCGGGTGCCGGGTGCCGCCAGGCGCGGCTGGACGCCCGCAGAGTTCAAGGGAGTTTCGGCACGGAGCACTACGCCCGCCGCCGCGACGGCGCATCCCGCTTGATCCGGCACACCGAGTACACGCGCGCACGACTGCGCCAGACCGCGGACCGGCTCGCCGCGCTCGTCTATCCCGAGACGCAGGCGGCGGACGAGATCCTGGTCAGTGGCCCCGTCGACCGGATCTCCTGGGAGGAGGCGCAGGCGCTCGACTACCGCGAGGCGCGGCTCGGCGAGCATTTCGGCCCGCTGTGGTCGACCTGGTGGCTCCGGATCGGCGCGACGGTGCCGGAGGACTGGCGCGGTCGCCGCGTCGATCTGCTCTTCGTCTCCCACAGCGAGGCGCAGCTATGGGTCGAGGGGTGCGCGCTCCAGGGACTGAACACCGGCGGCGCGGGCGAGCGGCCCGACGCGCGTCTCCTCGACGAGGCGGCCGGCGGCGAGCGGCTCTCGCTCCAGATCGAGCTCGCCTGCAACGGGATGTTCGGCCGCCAGCAAGGCCCGTACCTCTCGCTCCCGAAGCCGACGCTCGACCGCTGCGAGCTCGCGCTCTACGACGCGGCCGCGTGGGTACTCCTCCACGACTTCGAGACGCTGCGCGCGCTCGAGGCCGACGGTGCCGCAGATCTCGACCCGAGCTTCGCCGGCGAGCTCAGAAGCGAGCTCGAGCGGTTCGCGAACGAGTGGCGGCCCCAGGAGCGCGAGACGTGGGAGCCCGCGCAGGCGATCCTCCGGCACCTGCTCGGCCGCCGGAACGGCTCGCGCACGCACGAGCTCGTCGCGATGGGCCACGCCCACATCGACACCGCCTGGCTCTGGCCGCTCGCCGAGACCTACCGGAAGACCGTGCGCACGTTCTCGAGCCAGGTGCGCTACCTGGACGAGTATCCGGAGTACCGGTTCGCCTGCTCGCAGGCCCAGCAGTACGCGTGGATCAAGGAGCGCAACCCGGAGCTCTGGCAGCGAGTGGGCGCTGCGGTGGCGCGGGGCCAGTTCGTTCCCGTCGGCGGGAGCTGGGTCGAGCCGGATTGCAACCTCGTCTCGGGCGAGTCGCTCCTGCGTCAGTTCCTGCACGGACAGCGCTGGTTCGAGCACGAGCTCGGCGTCCGCTGCCGCGAGTTCTGGAGCCCCGATGCCTTCGGCTATCCGGGACAGCTCCCGCAGCTCATGCTCGAGTCGGGGCTGACGCGCTTCCTGACGCAGAAGCTCTCCTGGAACAAGTTCGTGAAGCCGGAGCACCACACGTTCGTCTGGCAGGGGCTCGACGGGAGCGAGGTGCTCGGCCACTTCCCGCCCGGCGACAC
Source organism: Candidatus Gaiellasilicea maunaloa (assembly GCA_024330215.1). Lineage (GTDB taxonomy): Bacteria > Actinomycetota > Thermoleophilia > Gaiellales > Gaiellaceae > Gaiellasilicea > Gaiellasilicea maunaloa. Next base: position 28,897 of record JANDLU010000025.1, on the reverse strand, counting down.
CTACTCGAGCGAGGCGACGGTGCCCGAGCTGCGGAGCTCGGCGCGGAAGTACAAGGATCACGACTCGTCGGCGACCTCGCTTCTCCTCTTCGGCCACGGCGACGGCGGCGGCGGCCCGACGCGCGCGATGCTGGAGACACTGCGGCGGGCGGGCGATCTCCAGGGTGTGCCGCGCACGAGCCAGCGCGCGAGCGACGAGTTCTTCGAGGCGCTCGAAGCCGAGGTTGGCGAGCGGCCCGTCGTCGTCGGCGAGCTCTACTTCGAGTATCACCGCGGCGTCTACACCTCGCAGGCGCGGTGCAAGCGCGGCAACCGGCGCGGCGAGGCGGCGCTGCACGACGCCGAGTTCCTCGCAGCGCTGGTCGGGAGGGAGATCCCGCGCACGGAGCTCAACCGGCTCTGGAAGCTCCTCCTCCTGAACCAGTTCCACGACATCCTCCCCGGCTCGTCGATCCGGCTCGTCCACGAGGAGGCCGAGCGGGACCTCGCCGAGGTCGAGGCCGGCGCGGATGAGATCTGTGCAGCCGTGCTCGGCGAGCCCGGTCCGGTCGCGGTCAACACGATCGGGTTCGCACGCCGGGAAGTAGCGGACGTTCCCGGCTCCGGGCTCGCGCTCGTCGAGGTGCCGCCGTACGGCTTCGGGGGTGCGGTCGAGCAGCGCGACGAGGTGACGCTGGACGGGCTCGTACTCGAGAATGGACACCTGCGGGCGACGCTCGCCGCGGACGGCACACTCGTCTCGCTCCTCGAGAAGGAGAGCGGTCGCGAGGCGCTGGCCGCGCCGGGAAACCGGCTCGAGCTCTACGACGACCAGCCGGTTGCCTTCGACGCGTGGGACATCGACCCGGCGCACCTCGGGACGCGGCGGGACGCGGAGCCGGCGACCTCCCATCGCGTCGGCAACGAGACGCCACTGCGAGCGGAGCTGGAGTTCACGCGCTCGCTCGGATCCGGAAGCACCATGACCCAGGTCGTCCGGCTCGACGCGGAATCGCGCCGGCTCGAGCTCCACACGACCGTGGACTGGCGCGAGCGGCACACGCTGCTCAAGGTCTGCTTCCCGCTCGCGGTCCGCGCGCCGAACGCGACCTACGAGACGGCCTTCGGCTATGCGGAGCGGCCCACGCACTACTCGACGAGCTTCGACCGGGCTCGCTACGAGGTGCCGGGTCATCGCTGGGCGGACCTCTCGGAGCACGGCTTCGGCGTCGCCCTCCTCACCGAGTCGAAGTACGGCTACAGCTGCTTCGGGAACGAGCTCCGGATCAGTCTGCTCCGCTCCCCGACAAGCCCCGATCCCGAGGCTGACCAGGGCGCGCACGCCTTCGCCTACGCGGTCGTCCCTCACTCGGGCGGCTGGCGCGAGGCGGGGATCGTGGGCGAGGCCGCGAGGTTCAACGCGGCGCTGCGCTGGAGCGCTTGTCTTTCAGAAACACAAGGACGCTCACTTGCCTCGGTCGACGATCCTAACGTCGTCCTCGACACGATCAAGCCGGCCGAGGACTCCGAGGCCGTCGTGCTGCGGCTCTACGAGGCGCACGGCGGGCGGGGGACGGCGCGCGTGCGGCTCGGCTTCCCGTTCTCGGCGGCGCTGCTCGCGAACGCGCTCGAGGAGGAGCGGGAGGCGCTCGAGGCCGAGGGCGACGAGATCGTGCTGCCCTATCGCCCCCATCAGGTGGCGACCGTGCTCGTCCGATGAGCTATGTCGTCTGCCTCGGACTCGCGACACAGGACACGATCTTCGTCGTCCCGTCCCATCCGGAGCCGGACGGCCGCGTCGTTGCCGGCGAGCTCGCCGTCGCGGGCGGCGGGCCGGGCGCGACCGCGGCGGTCGCCCTTGCCCGCCTCGGCGTTCCCGTCTTCTTCGTCGGCTCGGTTGGGGACGATGAGGTTGGTGCGGCGATCCGCGCTGGGCTCGAGCGCGAAGGCGTCGACGTCTCCGAGCTCGCCCTCGTCCCGGGCGCGCGGTCGCCGCAGAGCTCGATTCTGGTCGAGGCGGAGAGCGCGAGCCGCGCGATCGTCCACTTCCCGGGAACCGTGCCGGCGCTCACCCCCTCCGAGCGCGCGCTCGACATGATGCGCGACGCGGACTGGGTACACGTCGACCACGTGGGCTACGCGGCGGCTCCACGCGACGCGCGCCTCTCGATCGACGGCGGCAACCCGATCCCCGGACTCGACCTCGCGGGCATCCAGCTCTACTCCCCCACGCAGTCCACACTCGAGCGGGACTTCGGCTCGGCCGAGGCTGCCCTTGCGGCAGGCGCGAAGCTGGTCGTCGTGACGCGGGGCGAGCACGGGTGCGGCGCCTACAGCGGCACCGGGGCCGATCGAGGCGTCCGTGAACCCCGTGGCCGAACCGGTGAGCACGCTCGGTGCCGGCGACGTCTTCCACGGCGCCCTCCTTGCAGCATTCGTGCTTGGCTCGCAGCTCCCCGCTGCGCTCGCGTTCGCGAACGAGTGCGCCGCCCTCTCGTGCCGAGCGCTCGACGGGCGCTCGGGGATTCCGACATGCGAGGAGGTTCGGGTATGACACATCGCGTCGCCGTGATCGCGGGGGACGGCGCCGGACCCGAGGTCGTGGCCGAAGCCCGGAAGGCCGTCGACGCGCTTGGGCTCGAGCTCGAGTGGATCGAGCTTCCCTGGGGAACCGACCACTATCACGCCCACGGCGCGATGATGCCACCGGATGCGCTCGAGGTCGTCCGCAAGCACGACGCCGTCCTGCTCGGCGCCGTCGGCGACCCCTCGGTGCCCGACCACGTGACGCTCTGGGGGCTCCTCCTCCCGCTGCGCCAGGGCCTCGATCTCTGGGCGAACCTCCGGCCCGCGCGCCTGCTGGACGGCGTGCCCTCCCCGCTCGCAGGCTCGCCCGCGGTCGACATGCTCTTCGTTCGCGAGAACACCGAGGGCGAGTACGCGGGCGTCGGCGGCCGCGCCCATCAGGGGCTGCCGCACGAGGTCGGAATCGAGACCGCGGTCTTCACGCGCGAGGGAGTGCGACGGGTCGTCAAGCACGCGTTCGAGCTCGCCGAGACGCGGCGCGGCGTTCTCACGAGCGCGACGAAGTCGAACGCGTCGCGCTACGGCTACGTGCTCTGGGACGAGATCGCGGAGGAGGTCGCGGCCGAGCATCCGGACGTCCGCTACGAGCGCGTGCTCGTCGACGCGCTGGCCGCGCGGATGGTGCGGAGCCCGCTCAGCCTCGACGTCGTCGTCGCCTCGAATCTCTTCGGCGACGTGCTCACGGACATCGCGGCCGAGCTGCAGGGCGGGATGGGCGTCGCCGCGAGCGCGAGCCTCGCCCCCGGCTCGGACACGCCCGGGATCTTCGAGCCGGTGCACGGCTCCGCTCCCGACATCGCGGGCCGGGGAATCGCGAACCCGGTCGGCGCGATCTGGAGCGCCGCGCTCATGCTCGACCACCTCGGCGAAGGGCGCGCGGCCACCCGGCTCATGCGCACGCTCGAGGACGTCTGCCGCGGGGGGACGAGAACGCGCGACCTGGGCGGAACTGCATCGACCTCCGACGTGGGAGACGCGGTGAGTGCACGTGTCTGAGTGGTGGCGGAGCGCCGTCCTCTACCAGATCTACGTCCGCAGCTTCGCCGACTCGGACGGCGACGGCGTCGGCGATCTGGAGGGAATCCGCTCGCGCCTGCCGTACCTGTGCGAGCTCGGCGTCGACGGGATCTGGCTGACGCCGTTCTTTCCCTCTCCGGGCGCGGATCACGGCTATGACGTCTCGGACTACGTCGACGTCGACCCACTCTTCGGCACGCTCGCCGACTTCGACGCGCTCGTCGCCCACGCGCATGAGCTCGGGCTGCGCGTCGTCGTCGACATCGTCCCGAACCACACCTCGAACGAGCACCCGTGGTTTCAGGCGGCGATCTCGGCGCCCGACCATCCCGCTCGCGCTCGCTACATCTTCCGCCCCGGCCGGGACGGCGGCCCTCCAAACGGCTGGAGGTCGGCGTTCGGCGGCTCCGCCTGGACGCTCGACGCGGCGAGCGGCGAGTGGTACCTCCACCTCTTCACGCCCCAGCAGCCCGACCTCGACTGGCACAACGAGACGGTGCGGAGCGACTTCGAGGAGATCCTCCGCTTCTGGCTCGATCGCGGGGTCGACGGCTTCCGGATCGACGTCGGGCAGGCGCTCTACAAGGCGCCCGACCTCCACGACGTCCAGCAACCCGAGCCGCGCCCGCGCTACGCCGACTGGCACACGGGAATCAACCAGGCCGAGGTACACGACCTGTACCGGAGCTGGCGCGGGCTCGCGGACTCCTATCCCGGCGGGCGCATGTTCGTGGGCGAGATCGTGCTCGAGAACCAGGTCGAGCTCGCGAAGTACGTGCGCCCGGACGAGCTGCAGCTCGCCTTCAACTTCACCTTCCTCTTCGAGGACTGGAGCGCGGCCGGCCTGCGCGGCACGATCGAGCGGACGCTCGACGCGTTCGGCGCCGTCGGCGCCACCCCGACGTGGGTGCTCGAGAACCACGACGTGACGCGGCTCCCGACTCGTTACGGCGGCGGTGCACAGGGCGTGCGCCGCGCGGGGGCCGCGGCGTTGCTTCTCCTCGCGCTTCCCGGGACGGCCTTCGTCTACGTGGGTCAGGAGCTCGGTCTCGAGGAGGTCGACCTGCCCGACGCGCTGCGCCAGGACCCGATCTTCTTCCGCACGAAGGGCGAGCGGGTCGGGCGCGATGGCTGTCGCGTCCCGATCCCCTGGGAGAACGGCCCGCCGGGATTCGGGTTCACGACGGGCGCCCCCTGGCTCCCGATCCCCGACGAGTGGGAGAGCGCGAGCGTCGCCGCGCAGGCCGGCGATCCCGGCTCGATGCTCGAGCTCTACCGCTCGGCCCTGGCACTGCGCCCCCGTGAGGCACCGTTTGCCTGGCGCGACAGCCCACCCGGGACGCTCGCCTTCACACGCGGCGAGCTCGTCTGCCTCGTCAACGTCGACGGACCAGAGCTCCCACTCCCCGCCGGCGAGCTCCTCCTCGCGAGCGACCGGGACATCCGTGAAAGCCTGCCCCCCGACACCGCCGTCTGGCTGACGAAGAAAGGAGAACGATGCGAACATCGCTCGGAATCTGGGCGTTCGGCAACATGGCGACCCGCTTCAACCCGGCGGGCTACAAGCCCGAGCTCAGCGCCGCGTCGACCGCGGACAAGGTCCACACTGCCGTTGTCGGACTCCGGGATCTGATCGACGACTACGAGTTCCACTACCCGCAGGAGCTTTCGCCGGCCAATCTCGACGAGGTGCGCGCTGCGCTCGACGGGCACGGGATCTACGCTCTCGCGAGCGGGCTCCACCTCGATCCGCGCTTCGCCAAGGGCGGCTTCTCCTCACCCGACGACGCGATCCGCGCCGAGGCGCTCCGGCTCAGCTTCGAGGCGGCCGACCTGGCCGCCGAGCTCGGCGCGGAGCTGATCGTCTGGCCCGGGATCGAGGGCTACAACTATCCCTTCCAGACCCCGTACGCGGAGTCGTGGGCGCGGTTCGTCGACGGGATCCGGCAGGTCGCCTCCCGCGCCGCAGAGCACGGCGTCACCGTCTTCCTCGAGCACAAGAACTCGGAGCCGGCGATGAAGATCCTGATGCGCAACATCGGGATGACGCTGCACGTGATCCACACGCTGCGCGCCGATGGGATCGACAACGTCAAGGTGAACATGGACTGGCAGCACCTGCTGATGAACGGCGAGAACCTGGCCGAGTACGCGGCCCTGCTCGCCGCCGAAAGCCTGCTCGGCCACCAGCACGCGAACTCGGGCTGGGGCACCTTCGACGACGACAACATGGTCGGCGCGACCGCGTTCATGGAGACGCTCGAGCTCGCCGTCGAGCTGCGCCGCGCAGGCTACGGCGAGAACGGCGAGCGGCTCGGCTTCGACCTCTATCCCTACACCGAGGACGCGGTCGCGGCGGTCGAGCGGAGCGTGCTCCAGTGGCGCTTCATCGACGGGATCGCGGCGAGGATCGACGACGCGGCCCTGCGGGAGGCGCAGCAGGAGAAGGACGCGGTGCGCGCCTACGAGCTCGTCTACGCGGCCATGGGGGAAAAGTAGTTGCTGATCCGGCACAGTTTCGTGGCGAGTCGCCGGCGAGGATGGTCTCGGGGAGGAACTGGCGAGACTGGCTTACGAGGCTTCGTTGCGCGCGCTGGACCAGCAGGAGGACCTAGCCCCGAGTCGTCGATGAGCGTGCTCGCCGGGCTCGACGTCGGCACGAGCGGCGTCAAGGCGGTCGCGCTCTCTCCCGGCGGCGAGGTGCTCGCGCGCACGGAGCGAACCTATCCCCTGTCGACGCCGCACCCCGGTTGGGCCGAGCAGGATCCCGAGGACTGGTGGGGCGCGGCGCAGGCGGCGCTCGCCGAGCTCGGCCACTACCACTCGCTCGGCTTCTCCGGCCAGATGCACGGCCTGGTCGTGCTCGACGAGGACGGGAGCGTGCTGCGACCGGCGATCCTCTGGAACGACCAGCGCACCACCGCCGAGTGTGTCGAGATCGAGGAGCGGATCGGCGTCGAGCGGCTGCTCGAGCTGACCGGGAACCGAGCGCTCACCGGCTTCACGGCGCCGAAGCTGCTCTGGCTGCGCATGCACGAGCCGGACGTCTACGCGAGGATCCGGCACGTCCTGCTCCCGAAGGACTATGTCCGCTTCAGGCTCACGGGCGAGCACGCGATCGACGTCGCGGACGCGTCCGGAACGCTCCTCTTCGACGTCGCCAGGCGTCGCTGGAGCGACGAGGTGATCGAGACGCTCGAGCTCCCGCGAGAGTGGCTCCCACCCGTCTACGAGTCGACGGAGATCGGCGGCGCCGGCGACCAGGCGGCGGGCGCGCTCGGCGTGGGGATCGACCGTTCCGGCCCCCTCTCGATCGTGCTCGGCACCTCGGGGGTCGTCTTCGCCGCGCTCGACGAGTACCGGCCGGATCCCGGGGCGCGGCTGCATACGTTCTGCCACGCGGTTCCCGGCACCTGGCACGCGATGGGCGTGATGCTCTCCGCGGCGGGCGCGCTCCAATGGCTCCGCCGCGCGCTCGGCGACACGCCTTACGACGAGCTGCTCCGGGAAGCCGAGGCGTGGCAGCCCCGCGCCGAAGGGCTCCTCTTCCAGCCCTACCTCCAGGGTGAGCGGACACCGCATGCCGACGCCGACGCGCGCGGAGCATTCACCGGGCTGACGCTGCGCCACGACCGCGGCGCGCTCGTGCGTGCGGTGCTCGAGGGCGTCGCGTACGGCCTGCGCGACTCGCTCGAGCTCTTACGCGCGGTCGGCGTCGAGGCACAGGTCGGGCGGATCTCGGGCGGCGGCGCCCGCAGCGAGCTCTGGCTGAAGATCGTCGCCTCGGTGCTGGGCTTGCCGCTCGAGCGCACGATCGCGGAGGAGGGAGCGGCGTTCGGCGCTGCGCTCCTCGGCGGCGTCAAGGAGGGTGTCTTCGCGGACGCACGCGAGGCGGTCGAGGCCACCGTTCGCGTCCGCGACCGCGTCGAGCCCGTGGCGGGCTGGCAGGCCGCCTACGACGACGGCTACCTCCGCTACCGGCAGCTCTACCCGACCCTGAGGAGCCTCACATGAAGCAGTACCGACTCCTGATCGGAGGCCAGCAGGTCGACGCTGCCTCCGGCGAGACCTTCGACGCCGTCAACCCGACGACGGGCGAGACATGGGCGACACATGCGCTCGCCGCCGCCGAGGACGTCGACCGAGCGGTCCGCGCCGCGACGACGGCGTTCGAGAGCGAGGCCTGGCGCGGTCTCTCGCCGACCCGCCGCGGCCGGCTGCTGCTGAGGCTCGCCGACCTGATCGCCGAGCGCGCCGAGCAGATCGCCCAGGTCGAGGTCGCGGACAACGGCAAGCTCTACAAGGAGATGCTCGCGCAGCTGCGCGTGATCCCGGACTGGCTCTACTACTTCGGCGGGCTCGCGGACAAGGTCGAGGGTCGCGTGATTCCCCTCGACCGCACGAGCGTCCTCAACTACACGCTCCGCGAGCCGCTCGGGACGATCGGGATCATCATCCCCTGGAACTCGCCCGTGCTGCTGACGATGTACTCGCTCGCACCCGCGCTCGCCGCGGGCAACACGGTCGTCGTGAAGCCGTCGGAGCACGCGAGCGCGAGCGTGCTCGCGACGCTCGGTCTCGCCGAGGAAGCCGGGTTCCCGCCGGGCGTGCTCAACGTCGTCACGGGGGAGAGCGCGGTCGGCGAGGCGCTCGTCGAGCATCCGGGCGTCGTCAAGATCTCCTTCACCGGCAGCGAGAAGACCGGCGCCCGGATCGCCTCGCGCGCAGGCGCGAGGCTCGCCCAGGTGACGCTCGAGCTCGGCGGCAAGAGCCCGAACATCGTCTTTCCCGACGCGGCGCTCGAAGCCGCCGAGGCGGGGGTGCTCGCCGGGATCTTCGCCGCCGGCGGCCAGTCGTGCGTCGCCGGCTCGCGCGCGCTCCTGCACCGCGAGATCTACGACGAGTTGCTCGAACGCATCCGGCTGCGCGCCGGTGCCGTCGTGCTGGGAAACCCGATGGACGACGCAACCCAGATGGGCCCGATCGCGAACAACCCTCAGCTCGCCCGGGTCGAGGAGATGGTCGAGGCCGCGCGCGCCAATGGCGCCCGGATCGTCACAGGCGGTACCCGCCCCGCCGTCGAGGCGTTCCCACAGGGCCTCTGGTATGGCCCAACGATCCTCGACGGGGTCGGCAACGAGGCGCAGATCGCCCAGGACGAGGTCTTCGGGCCGGTGCTGACGGTACTCCCGTTCGAGACGGATGAGGAGGCGATCGCGATCGCGAACGACACGCGCTTCGGTCTCGCCTCCGGGGTCTGGACACGCGATCTCAAACGCGCGCATCGCGTCGCCCGCGCGCTCCGGGCCGGCACGGTCTGGCTCAACACCTACCGCGCGATCACGTTCAACTCACCGTTCGGCGGGGTCAAGGAGAGCGGCTTCGGCCGCGTCAACGGCGCCGAGGCGATCGACGCCTACCTGCAGACGAAGAGCGTCTGGACCGAGCTCTCCGACGAGGTCGCCGACCCGTTCGTGATGAAGCTCTGATGCCTCGAGCGTGTCCAGGACGTCGGCATGGCGCACTCCGGCGAGATGCGAACGTCATGGAGCAGGCAGCGTCGTCTGCTCGAAGCCGGGCTGGATGAGGATCAGGGACGCGACCCCGAACGACTGGCCCGCCATGTGGCGGTTCATGACAGGATCGTGGCCGCCGGCGAGACCTTATGCCTCCTCAGCACGGGTCGCCGCCTCGCTAGGCGACTCATCACCCCCAACTTCGAGCACAGCCCAGCCGAGCTGCTCGCGCAGCTGATCCTTGGATTCACGGCAGCTCCGGCAGGAGCTCGTCCTCGCGAGCCTCAGCGGCCCAAGTCAAGCGCCTTGCGGACGACGAGGTCGATGACGACGGAGGCGATGGAGAGGGTCACCGCGCCCCAGATCGCCGTCCACCAGAACTCGTCGATCTCGAGCCGGTTCGTGAGCCCGTCCGTGATCTCGAGGAGCGCGTTGACGACGACGGAGAAGAGACCGAGCGTCAGCAGCGTCAAGGGGAACGTCAGGACCCGCAGGATCGTGCCGATGATCGCGTTGACGATCCCGAAGAGCGCGGAGACCCAGATGTAGCCCCACGCTCCGCCTGAGACGTCCATTCCCGCGAGGAACCAGGCGGTCACCGCGAAGGCGCCGGCGAGCACGGCCCAGCGGATCAGGAGCGCCCCAACCACCGGCCCAACGATACAAACTCGCTTGCGGTGCCGGTCAGCCGGCAGCTCGGGCCGCTGAGGGCTCGGTGCACGAGCTGGAGCACGCCGCGCGTCGTCTGGTCGGTGTGGATCCCAGTTCGGACTCGGGCGAGGGCGATGAGCCGGGCACCGATGAGATCCTTCCGGCGGACAGGTCTACATGACCCAGATCGGCGAGCAGGCGGGCGGGGCGATCACGAACATGGAGCCCGGCAAGCGAGGAACGCGCACCTACTTCGACGTGGACGAGATCAACGCCGGCGCAGCACGCGTCAAGGAGCTCGGCGGCGAGGCGGGCGAGCCGGGGCCGGTGCCGGGAATGGGGTGGTTCGCGATCTGCAAGGACCCACACGGGAACGACTTCGGACTCTGGCAGAACGACGATTCGGCCCCGGCCCCGACCGGCTGAGCCAGCGAAGGCCGGCGGCGTTCTCCCAGCCGGGAGGCGCCGCCGGCCCGGTCGCGTCGGCCCCTAGCTTCCTGCGGCGGCGCGCTCGAGCTCGTCGACCTCGATCATCTTCAGCACCAGTAGGCGACGGGGACGACTCATCGCAGACAGCGACGATCGGCGTCGCAGCTCCCGTCCCATCGGTAGATCGTCTGCCTGTCGGAAGGCCAGCCGCCTCGACCGCGCCGCCAGCCGGCCACTCGCTCGCCGGCCGGAGAGGCACGACGCCTGAGGGCTAGCGCTTCGCGGCTTTGCGCTTGCGGGCCGCCGGCTTCCGGGAGGCCGAGCGCGTGGCGGGTCTCGAGCTCTTGGTCTGCTTCGCCGCCTCGACGGAGGCCTTCAGCGCGGCGAGGAGGTCGGTCGGCTCCTCGTCCGAGTCCGGTTCCGGCGCCGTGATCGTCTCGCCCTTCCGCTTCGCCTTGATCACGCGGCAGAGCGCCTCGCGATAGGTGTCCTCGTAGCGCTCGGGCTCGAACGAGCCGGTGAACTGCTCGATCAGCGAGGTCGCCAACCCGAGTTCCCCCTTCGGGATCCTGATGCCCGTGGGGGCGATCTCGTCGACCGGCCGGAGCTCGTCGTGGAAGAACATCTTCTCCAGCGTGAGCGTGCCCTCCCGGACGCGCAGGCAGCCGAGGCTCTGGCGGTCGCGCATGACGTACTTCGCGATCGCGGCGAGACCCGTCTTCTCCATCGCGTTTCGCAGGAGCACGTACACCCTCTCTCCGCCCTGCTGAGGCCCGAGGTAGTAGGTGCGCTCGAAGTAGATGGCATCGCTCTCGTCGTAGGGAACGAAGTCGGAGATCTCGATCGTCTTCACGCCCTCGCTGCGGGCGGCTGCGAAATCCTCGTCGGCGAGCACGACGAACTCGTCCTTCTCGAACTCGAACGCCTTGACGATCTCCTCGTCCGGCACGGGCTCGTCCTCCGTCTTGCAGATCTTCTGGTAGCCGATCCGGCTGCCGTCGGGCTCGTGGATCAGGTGGAAGCGGAGGTCGTTCTCGTCGATCGCGCTGAACATCCGCACCGGGACGTTGACGAGACCGAACGAGATCGAGCCAGACCAGATCGCTCGCGGCATAGGAAGAGAACGGTGGAAAGGTCGTGACGGTTTCGGCACAGCCCCGTCACATACCTGTGACAGTTGCGGCTCTACGGTTTGCTTCATGAGCTCGAACGCCAAGCCGGCGGGCGCCACCGCCAGTACGCCATGGGGCCAGGCGAGCCTCGTCGAGGAGTTGCGGCTGCCGCAGCAGGCGGGCGAGAAGCGCTTCGCCTCGTTCGTCCAGCTGCTCGAGACCAAGAAGGGCGAGCGCCTCGTCCGGTTCGCGTACGCGACCGACGGAACGGCGCGCCGCGGTCCGGTGACACTGAGGGCTCGCGACCTCGAGCGGCTGCGCGTCCTGCTCGAGAAGCATCCCGGTCTGCAAGAGACCCTACGGCTGTGAGGTCGCTACCGAGTCGTGCCGGAAAGCACGCGCCCGTGCGCGGCGTCGACGAGCGACGCGAGCAGCAACGCGCCGTCGCCCGATCCGAGCAGCGGATCCATGGCATGCTCGGGGTGCGGCATCAGGCCGAGCACGTTGCCGACCTCGTCGCACACGCCCGCGACATCGCCGACCGAGCCGTTGCAGTCCTCCGCGTAGCGAAGCACGAGCTGGCCGGACTGCTCCAGCTCGGTGTACAGCTCCTCGTCGGCATACCACGAGCCTTCGCCGTTCTTCACCGGGATCGTCAGGATCTGGTCGGTCTCGCACCGGCGCGTCAGGGGCGTGTCGGCCCGCTCGACCCGGACCGCGACGTCGCGGCACACGAACTCGAGATCGCGGTTCCGGCGCAGAACACCCGGAAGAAGTCCCGCCTCGCAGAGGATCTGGAAGCCGTTGCAGATCCCGAGCACCGGGCCACCGTGCGCCGCGAACCTACGCACCGCGCTCATGATCGAGGCCGAGCGGGCAATCGCGCCACAGCGAAGGTAATCGCCGTAGGAGAAGCCGCCTGGCAGGACAACGGCGCCCGTGTCGCGCGGCAGCGTCGGCTCCGCGTGCCAGACGGGCTTCGCATCCGCACCAAGCGCCCCGAGCGCCCAGGCCGCATCGCGATCGTCGTTCGAGCCGGGGAAGACGATGACTGCGATCTTCGGGCGGACGCTCACTCCGCCGCACCCTCGATCTCGACCTCGAAGCTCTCGATCAGGGGGTTCGCGAGGAGCTGTGAGCACATCCGCTCGACCTCGGTCCGGGCCTCGTGCGGTGTCGAGGCGTCGACCTCGAGGTCGACCAGCCGGCCGATCCGGGCGCCTCCAACGGAGAACCCGAGCGTTCGCAGCGATCCCCGTACCGCTTCGCCCTCCGGATCGAGGATGCCTGCCTTCGGCCGGATGAAGACGGTGACCCTCATCGCAGGACGACTTGCGGGTCGGCGAGGTAGTCCGCGAACGCGATCCCCGTCAAGAGCTCGAACGCCTCGACGTAGCGTGCCCGCGTGCCTGCGACGACGTCGTCGGGAAGCTCAGGGCCAGGATCGGTCTTGTCCCAGCCGAGGCTCTCGCAGTAGTCGCGGACGTACTGCTTGTCGTAGGACGGCTGCGGGCCACCGGGTGAGTAGTCGGCCACGGGCCAGAAGCGCGAGGAATCCGGTGTGAGGATCTCGTCCCCGAGCACCATGGCTCCCTCGGGATCGCGCCCGAGCTCGAACTTCGTGTCCGCGAGGATGATCCCGCACGACTCCGCATGGGCTGCGGCAAACCGATAGAGCGTGAGTGCGACCCGCTCCATCTCGGCGTAGAGGTCAGCGCCGACGAGTCGGGCTGCCGTGACGGCGTCGATGTTCTCGTCGTGACCGCTGTGCGCCTTCGTCGCCGGCGTGACGAGCGGCTCCGGGAGCCGGTCGGACTCCCTCAACCCGGCCGGTAGCGCGTGGCCGCAGACCGTACCGGTGGCGCGGTAGTCCGTCCAGCCCGAGCCCGCGAGGTAGCCGCGCACGACGACCTCGATCGGGAGCATCTCGAGGCGTCGACACTCGAGCGAGCGGCCGTCCTCGCGCAGTGCAAGCAGGTGGTTCGGCACGAGCTCGCTCGTGCGCGCGAACCAGAAGGCGGAAAGACCGGTCAGGACGCAGCCCTTGTCGGGAATCTCGGTCGGCAGGATCACGTCGAAGGTGGAGATCCGATCCGAGGCGGTCAGGCGCAGGCGCCTCTCGTCGAGCGCGTACAGGTCGCGCACCTTGCCGCTGCCGATCCGACCGGTCGCTTCAGGCATGCGCATGCTCCCTCTGGCCGAGCAGCGCCCGCAACCGTTCGAAGACGACGTCCACGTGCCGGACGTAGGCGTCCAGATCGAAGACCGCGTCCAACTCGACGCGAGCGGCGAGCGCCGCATCCGCTCGGACGAGCGCCGAAAAGTCGAGGCCCTCGTCCCACACTCGCATTGCGTGTCGCTGCACGAGCCGGTAAGCCTCGTCGCGGCCGAGGCCCGACTCGACGAGCGCGAGCAGGAGCCGCTGGCTGAAATAGAGGCCGTGGCTCGCGTCGAGGTTCTCGCGCATCCGCTCGGAACGAACGACGAGCCCATCGATGAGCCACGCGAAACGGTCGAGCATGTAGTCGACGGCGAGGAAGGCGTCGGGAAGCACGATCCGCTCCGCAGAGGAATGCGAAATGTCGCGCTCGTGCCAGAGGGCGACGTTCTCGAGGCCGACCCCGGCGTAGCCCCGAACCACGCGCGCGAGTCCACAGATCCGCTCTGCGACGATCGGGTTGCGCTTGTGCGGCATCGCCGAGGAGCCCTTCTGGCCGCGTCCAAACGGCTCCTCGACTTCGCGCACCTCGGTTCGCGCCAGATGCCGGATCTCGAGAGCGAAGCGCTCGAGCGAGGTCGCGAGCAGCGCAAGTGCGCTCAGGACCTCCGCATGCCGGTCGCGCTGGAGGATCTGGGTCGAGCTCGGCGCCGGCTCGAGGCCGAGCCGCTCGCAGGCGATCCGCTCGACCTCGGGATCGGTGGCCGAATAGGTCCCGACCGCGCCGGAGAGCTTGCCCACTCGCATGCCCTCGAGCGCCCGGACGACGCGCACGCGATCTCGCTCGAGCGCGAAAGCCCAGCCTGCGAGCTTGAGCCCGAAGGTCGTCGGCTCCGCGTGGACGCCATGCGTGCGACCGATCGCGAGCGTCTTCCGATGCTCCTCCGCGCGCCCAACGACCGCCGCGAGGGAGCGCTCGACGCCTGCGACGATCAAAGCTCCCGCCTCCCCGACTTGGAGAGCGAGCGCCGTATCGACGACGTCGGACGAGGTGAGCCCGTAGTGAAAGTAGCGGCCTTCCTCGCCGAGTTGCTCGCCGACGGCGTCGACGAACGCCGCCACGTCGTGGTGTGTCTCGACCTCGATCTCCGCGACACGGGCTGCCGAAGGAGGCGACGCGGCAGCACGGATCGCCTCGGCCGCCGACGGCGGCACAGCACCCTGCTCGACCCAGCCGTGGAGCGCCGCCAGCTCGACCTCGAGCCAGCGCGTGAGCTTCGTCTCGTCCGACCAGATCCGGGTCATGGCCGGGCGCGAGTAACGGGCGATCACGACTCGGAGTGTACGGCGCCCTCCGGAGGCCCCGACCTCTCCGCGCTCGCAGCCACGAGCGCGATGTCGGACCGTCGCCGGGCTCCTGCGAACGAGATCTGCTCGCAGGCCAGATACGAGCGTTCGCGCGCTGCCGAGATCGTCGGCCCGGTCGCGGTCACGTTCAGGATCCGGCCGCCGTTCGTGACGAGGCGATCGCCGTGCCGGGCCGTACCCGCGTGGAAGACGAGCGCACCGAGCTCCTCTGCCTCCTCGACGCCCGTTATCTCGGAGCCATGGTCGGGGCTCGCGGGGTAGTCCCTCGCCGCCAGCACGACCGTCACCGCCGCCTCGGATCCGGCTTGGAGCGCGACGCCCGAGAGCTCGCCGGCGGCGGCGGCCGCGAGCGCACCCACGAAGTCGCCGTCGAGCCGTGGCAGGATCGACTGCGTCTCGGGATCGCCGAATCGGCAGTTGAACTCGAGCACCTTCGGGCCTGCCTCGGTCAGCATCAGCCCGGCGAAGAGCACGCCCACGAACGGCGCGCCGCGCCGCGCGAGCTCCTCGATCACCGGCCGGTGGACGAGCTCGACCAGATCCTCGACCTCGGCGGCACCGATCGCGGGCACCGGCGAGTACGAGCCCATGCCGCCGGTGTTCGGGCCAGTGTCACCGTCGCCGAGCCGCTTGAAGTCCTGCGCGGGCGCGAGCGGAATCACGGTGCGCCCGTCCGAGAGACCGAAGACGGAGACCTCCTCGCCTTCGAGGAGCTCCTCGATCACGAGCGGCCCCTCGAAAGCCGCGGCGGCACCGAGCGCGGCATCGACCTCGGCCGCCGTCCGGCAGACGAAGACGCCCTTCCCCGCGGCGAGTCCGTCGACCTTGATCACGCAGGGAGCCCTCGCGACCGCGAGCGACACCGCCGCCGGCACGGAGGCCGCCGCCAGCACCTCCTTGGCGAACGTCTTCGAGCCCTCGATCCGCGCAGCCGCCCGCCCGGGGCCGAAGACGGCGATCCCGGCGTGGCGCAGCTCGTCCGCGACGCCGAAGACGAGCGGCCCTTCAGGGCCGATCACGACGAGATCGATGTCGAGCTCGCGAGCGAGGGCGAGCAGGCTTTCACCGTCCTCGGCTCGAACCGGATGACAAAGACCGAGGGCGGCGATTCCCGGATTCCCCGGTGCCGCGTGGATCGCCTCTACCTCCGTCGCCTGGGCGAGCTTCCAGGCGAGCGCATGCTCGCGTCCTCCCGACCCGACCACCAGGACTCTCACGGCGGCCGAGTCTACTCCGGTGTCGGAGCTCGGACTGGGTTTCGCATCCGCGACCCCGGCGCATGAGGTGACGCATGAGCCAGAACGAGCCAGGCCTCGACCTGCACGAGTGGGAGACCCGCTGGCAGGAGCTCGAGCCAATGTTCGAGGACGATCCCGCGGGGACCCTGCCGGAAGCGTGCGATTTCGTCGCGCAGACGCTGCGCGAGAGCGACCTCGATCCGGACGCCACGCCCGGCGAGCCCGACGAGCTTCTGAGCGCCTACGCGGCCGCCCGTGAGACCGCGACTCGGATCGAGCGCGACGAGGACGTAGACCCAGGCGACATCGGCGCCGCGATCGAGAACCTCCGCGCCGTCTACGAGTCGCTGCGCACCACCCACCCCGGCTGAACCGCCGCCGGCCACGCCGGGTCGTGCCGCGCGGCGCCTTGTGTTGTTCCAACACAAGCTCATCGCGACCCGCGCGGGGCTTCACAAGCAGCTTGTGTTGTTCCACCACAAGCTGCCCACTCCCGCAAGCCATTCCTGCTGGGCGTCCGTCAGCGCTGCCGCCGCGTTGGATCCTTGGTCTGCGAGCGGCAGCGTCGCCTGGTCGATCCCGCATCCGCCTCGACGATCCGCGCTGCCTCCCCCGCCCGGCGAGCGTCGAGAGATCGTCGAAGATCCCACCGCGCAGGTCGGGCGGGGTAGGTCGGATGTCGCGGGGATTCCTCGAATGTGGCTCGCAGGTGCTGACGGTCGAAGGCGCAGCCTCGATCGCCAGGGCTCAGGAAGCCTTGTGTTGTTCCAACACAAGCGTCTCTGACTCTCGCAACCGTGCGAACCCCGAGAAGCTTGTGTTGTTCCAACACAAGCTCTCCGGGCAACGCAGGCCAGGGCTCAGCGGGCGAGCACCTGCTCACGCGCGGCGCCGGTGCCGACGAGGTCGACCGTGACATCGAGCTCGCGCTCGACCAGCTCGACGTAGGCACGGGCTGCGACGGGTAGGTCGGCGACGCTCGCGCACTCGTCGAGCGGCTCGCGCCAGCCGACCGCCGCCTCGAACACGGGCTCGCAATGGTGGAAGTCGCTCTGGTGGGCGGGGAAGTCCGCCGTCTCGGTCCCATCCGGCAGTCGGTAGCCGACGCAGACCTGCAGCTCCTCGAAGTCGGAGAGGACGTCGAGCTTCGTCAACGCGAGCGAGGTGATCCCGTTCAGGCGGACGGCGTAGCGCAACGCGACGAGGTCGAGCCAGCCCGGCCGGCGGGAGCGCCCGGTGACGGTGCCGTACTCCTGGCCGAGCTCGCGGACCCGGCCGCCCACCCCCTCGTCCATCTCGCTCGGAAACGGCCCCTCGCCGACGCGCGTCACGTAGGCCTTGGCGACGCCTACCACCTCATCGATCCGCGTCGGGCCGATCCCGATCCCCGTGCAGGCGGCGCCGGCGACCGGGTTGGACGAGGTGACGAACGGATAGGTGCCGTGGTCGAGATCGAGCAGCGTCCCCTGCGCCCCCTCGAGGAGCACGCGCTCGCCGTCGCGAAGCGCCCGGTCGACGAGCAACGACGTATCCGCCACGAACGGCCGCAGCCGTCGCGCGAACTCCTCGTAGCGACCTGCGACGTCCTCGAGCTCGAACGGCTCCATCCCGTAGATCCGGGTCAGCCACGTGTTCTTCTCGGCCAGCGCCGTCTCGATCTTCTGACGGAGGATCTTCGGGTCGAGCAGGTCCTGGACGCGGATTCCGATCCGGGCTGCCTTGTCGGCGTACGCCGGCCCGATCCCGCGCCGGGTCGTCCCGATCTGGAGCCTGCCGAGCCGCTTCTCGCTGGCGCCGTCGAGCGCGATGTGCCAGGGCATGATCAGGTGCGCGTTCCCGGAGATCTTCAGCGGCTCCGTCGAGAGACCGCGCTCCTCGAGGTCGTCCATCTCCGCGAGCAGCACCTCCGGATCGACGACGCAGCCGTTCCCGAGCACGCTCGGCTTCCCGGAGACGATCCCCGAGGGGAGCTGCCGGAACTTGAACGTCTCGCCGCCGACGATCACGGTGTGACCCGCGTTCGGACCGCCCTGGTAGCGGCAGACGACGTCCGACTCCTGGGCGAGCAGGTCGACGATCTTGCCCTTGCCCTCGTCGCCCCACTGCGCTCCGACTACGACCTTCGCGGGCACGCGCGGGAGTGTTACACGCCGGCCAGGACCGAGACGCGGCCGAGCCTCGGGAGCTCCTGGGCGATCGAGGCGCGAATCGGACGGGCCTCCCGCCCACTGTCCCTTTTTAAGTGCGGGTCGTACTCGTCCTTTCGCTCCGCGAGCACCTTGCGGATCGCCGCCGTCATCGCCGAGCCGCGCATCGGTGTCGACGTTGATCTTGCGCGCACCGTGGCGGATCCCGAGCTGGATCTCCTCCACGGGCACGCCCCGACCGACGAGGATCCGTGCATGACGAGATGCGTTGTCGGGAGCTGCTCGTGGATCTTCTGGATTTCATCGCGAGCACCGCGCCCGTCGGCGAACTCATGTACGTGTACGCGCCGTGGCTCGTCCCGATCGCGACCGCGAGCCCACGAGGAGCTGCCGCATCGAGAGGAGCGGCGTGCCTACGCGGTCAACACGCCAGCACGCCGATCGGCTCGCGGTTCGCCCGCTCGATCCGAATCGGGTGGCCGCGACCGCACGTCGTCGAGCTATGCGCCCGCTCGAGCTCGAGCCGCCCCTCGACGCGCGCGGCGAAGAAGCCGTGCTCGTCGGCGCACTCCGCGCAGACGGCGGTGAACGAGATCGCCTTCGGTGCCAGCCAGATCGTCTGCTCGACCATTGTGCCCCTCCTCCAGTCCCCGCTCGGTGTCCTCCCTAGGCTGTTGCCAGGTCGGCGAACTTGGCGTAGCGCTTCAGGAACGAGAGCTTGACCATGTCGGTCGGCCCGTTCCGGTGCTTCGCGATGATCAGCTCCGCGATCCCCTGCGAGTCGGACTCGTCGCCCGCGTAGTACTCGTCGCGATAGACGAAGCCGACGACGTCGGCGTCCTGCTCGATCGAGCCGCTTTCCCGCAGGTCGGAGAGGATCGGGCGCTTGTCGTGGCGCTGCTCGACCGCGCGCGAGAGCTGCGAGAGCGCGAGGATCGGCACGTCGAGGTCGCGCGCGAGGATCTTCAGCGAGCGCGAGATCTGCGAGACCTCCTGGACGCGGTTCTCGGCCTGCCCGCCCGAGGTCATGAGCTGGAGGTAGTCGACGATGATCAGGCCGAGGCTCGGCTCGCGCATCTTCAGCCGGCGGGATTTCGAGCGGATCTCCATCATCGTGATCGAGGCGGTGTCGTCGACCCAGATCGGCGCCTTCATCAGCTTGTCGCAGGCCGCCGTCAGCCGCGGCCAGTCGTCGGGCTTCAGCTTGCCGGTGCGCAGACTCTGCGACTCGACGCGCGCCTCGGCGCACATCATCCGCTGGGTCACCTCGCTCTTCGACATCTCGAGCGTGAAGAGCGCCACGGGAAGCTCGTGCCGGACCGCGAGGTTCTGGGCCATGTTGAGCGCGAGAGCGGACTTCCCCATCGAGGGCCGCGCCGCGATGATGATCAGGTTGCCGCGCTGGAACCCCGAGGTGAGCTTGTCGAGCTCCTTGAAGCCGGTCGGGATCCCGGTCACGTCGGCGCCGGCCTCGTAGAGGTGCATGATCCGCTCGAAGCTCTCCTTCAGCAGCCCCTCGATGTGGCTGAAGTCGCTGGTGACGCGCTGCTGGCCGAGGTCGAAGACGATCTGCTCGGCGCGGTCGACCAGATCGGTCGTGTCGCCCGGTCGATCCTGGCCGAGGCGGGCGATCTCGGCGCCGGCCCGCACGAGCCCGCGCAGGGTCGCCATCTCGCGGACGATCCGGGCGTAGTGGCCGGCGTTCGCCGTCGCCGGGACGAGGGCCGCGAGCTCGTGGATCCGCGCCTTACCGCCGACGGTCTCGAGCTCACCGGCCTCCTCGAGCGCGTCGACGAGCGTGATCGCGTCGACCGGCTCGCCCTGCTGGTAGAGGGAGAGGCAGGTCCGGAAGACCGTGCCGTGGCTCTCACGATAGAAGTCGCCGGCCGAGAGGATCTCGGTGACGGTGCCGATCGCTCCCGGTGAGATCAGCATCGCGCCGAGGACGGACTCCTCCGCCTCCAGGTTCTGGGGCGGGACGTGCGGAGTCGTGGCCGCGGACGCCGAGGCGGCGGTGGAAGCCGGGGCGGCGAGGGGAGCCATGTCCCCAATCAAGCTGGCCGCTCGCGCGCCGTCAACGGGTGGGGATCCACAGGCGGCCGGTGGAGAACGCGTCGCGGGTTTGCAGGGGAAAGGAACGCATGTTCCCACATTGTTCCCCTCGGCCCGGACGTTCCTCACCGGGGCCGTCCACAGGGGGCACGTCCGTTTAGGTCGGAAGCCGCGGTAACTACCCGGCGTGCTCCACAGGCCTGTGGAGCACGCCGTCGTGGCGCGCCAGGCGGCACGCTGCGTCGTCCTCAGTCGCCTCGATCTGCCTGCAGATCGAGGCTCCCTGCGTCCCAGCAGCGCACTCGCCCAGCGCGTCCCGGCTACGACGACGCGTCATTCTGATCCGAGTTCGAAGAGCATCAGCTCCGGTCGGGCTCGGGGTCGGCCGCGGGCTCCGTCGCAACCGGCGCGTCGGCGTCGAGCTCGAACGCGGCCGCCTCGGCCTGCTCGGCGGGCGTTTGCGCCGGCGTCTCCTCGTCGAGGTACTCGACCTCCGCGGTCTCCGCCTGACCGGTTGCAGCCTGGGCGGCCGCCTGCTCCTCGGCGAGCCGGGCCGCCTCCGCGGCCTCCATCGCCGCCAGCTCCTCGTCCGGAGGCAGCTCGCCGCCCTCGGGGACGACGAGGGTCTTGACCTCGACGGTCACGCCCTCGAAGACCTGGATCGGGATCGCGTAGCGGCCGATCCGCTTCAGAGCATCCGTGTCGATCCTCTTCCGGTCGACGCGGATCTTGCGGATGCGCCAGAGCTCGTCGGCGATATCGGTCGTTGTCACCGAGCCGAAGAGCGCCCCGGTCGGGCCGGATCTGACGTCGAAGCGGAGCACGGTCTTGCCCAGCACCGCCGCGATCTCCTGGGCTTGATCGACGCTTCTGGCCTCGTGCCGCGCCCGCTGATCGTCGATCCGCTTCAGCTCGGCAACGCGACCGGCGCTCGCCAGCTCGGCCAGCTTGCGTGGCAGCAGGAAGTTGCGGGCATAGCCGCGGGCGACGTTCACGACCTCGCCGCGGAGCCCGACCTTCTCGACGTCTGTGAGGAGGATCACCTCCATCGCTACTTGGCCTCCACGTAGGGCAGGAGCGCCATCTCGCGAGCGCGCTTGACGGCGACCGCGACCTGTCGCTGGTGCCGCCGGCAGGCGCCGCTGATCCGGCGGTTGCGGATCTTGCCCTTCTCCGAGATGTAGCGCCGGAGCTGGTTCACGTTCTTGTAGTCGACCTCTTCCACCTTGTCCTTGCAGAAGAGGCAGCTCTTCCGCCGGCCGGGCGCCGTGGCGGAGCCCGGGCGCTTGCTGCGTGTCCGATCCTGGGTTTTCGGCTGTGCCATGTCTCGTCTCCTAGAACGGAATGTCGTCGTCGGCGGCGGCGGACGGGAAGTCGGCGGAGGGCTGTGAGGATTGGCCTGCGCCCTGCGGGACGAACTGGCCGCCGCCGTCGCCGCCGCCACCGTCGCGGCCGCCGAGGAACTGGACATTGTTGGCGGTCACCTCGACGGACTGGCGCTTCGAGCCGTCCTGCGCGTCCCACTCGCGCCAGGTGAGCTTGCCCTGGACTCCGACCGGGCGGCCCTTGGCGAGGTACTGGGCGCAGTTCTCTGCGTCGCGGCCCCAGACGGTGACGTCGAAGTAGTACGCGGCGTCCTGCCACTCCTCGCCGCGCTTGACACGGTCGTTGACCGCGATCCGCAATGTCGTCACGGCGGTGCCGGACGGGGTGTGGCGGAGCTCCGGGTCGCGCGTCAGGTTCCCGATCAGGACGACGCTGTTGATCATGGCCATTACTCCTCCTCCAGCGAGCTGTCGATGGGTACCGCGACATCTTCGCGGGCCGGGCCGCCGACGGCTACCGGCTGGGTCGAACCTGGCCTGTAGCGACGGGTCGCCAGATGGCGCATCACTGCGTCGTCGATCTTGAGCACGCGCGAGATCTCGTCGAGCGTCTCCGCCTCGGCGCTGAAGGTC
Source organism: Candidatus Gaiellasilicea maunaloa (assembly GCA_024330215.1). Taxonomy (GTDB): domain Bacteria; phylum Actinomycetota; class Thermoleophilia; order Gaiellales; family Gaiellaceae; genus Gaiellasilicea; species Gaiellasilicea maunaloa. The sequence goes on along the minus strand of JANDLU010000025.1, from coordinate 6,686 downwards.
AGCAGGTGGTAGACGCCCTCGCCCTTCTTGTCGATCTCGTAGGCGAGCTTGCGCCGGCCCCAGGCATCCTGGCCGGCCCACGTCCCTCCGCCCTTCTCGACGAGGACGCGGGTGCGCTTGACGATCTCCTCCTGCCGCTCTCCGGGCAGCTCGGGGTCCAGCATGAGCAGAATCTCGTAGTCGATCACGTCCCCTGGCTCCTTCCTCGGGCTTCGGCTTCCTACGGTCTTAGGCGGCCTCGCCGGCAGGCACGAGCGGGAACAAGCGCGTGCGAGACGAGGCAGGAAGCGCGAGCAGAGTAGCATCCGCCCGATGAGACGAGCATCGGCCTGGATCGCGGGCGCGCTGGGGATCGCGGCACTGCTGCGGTTCCGCAGGCGGCATCGGCCGGACGAACCCCCCGCCCTCGAGTTCGGCGCCGACCCCGCTGTCGAGCTCCGGCGAAAGCTTCAGGAGGCTCGCGCGGCCGGCGACGACCGCGACGAGTTCGCCGCCGCGGAGGGCACCCCGATCGACGAGGTCGAGGCGCCGAGGTCCTCGCTCGAGGAGCGGCGCGCCGCGATCCACGCCAGGGCACAGGAAGCTCTCGGCGAGATGGACAGCCCGAACGAGCCCTGATGATCGATGCCACAATCTCGCGCGATCTCATGGCCTCGATCATCTGGTAGCGATGCGAATCGTCGTCACCGGCGCGACCGGCAACGTCGGCACGAGCGTCCTCGACGCGCTCGGCCGCGACGACGCCGTCGCCTCGATCCTCGGGATCGCGCGGCGGCCGCCGGCGGCGACCTTCGCCAAGACGGAGTTCGCCGCCGCCGACGTCACGCGCGACGAGCTCGCCTCGCACCTGCGAGGTGCCGACTGCGTCATCCATCTCGCCTGGCTGATCCAGCCCTCCCACGACGAGCCGACCCTGCGCCGGACGAACGTCGACGGCTCACAGCGGCTCTTCGAGGCCGTGGTCGCCGCTGGCGTCCCCACCCTCGTCGTTGCCTCCTCGGTCGGCGCCTATTCGCCGAGAACCGACCAGCAGCCCGTGGACGAGAGCTGGCCGACGGAGGGGATTCCCGCGAGCTGGTACTCGAGGCAGAAGGCCGAGGTCGAACGACGGCTCGACCGGCTCGAGGCGGAGAGGCCCGAGCTCCGCGTCGTCCGTCTGCGCCCGGCGATCACGACGAAGCGCGACGCGGCGAGCGGCCAGCGGCGCCTCTTTGCAGGCCCGCTGCTTCCGGGCGCCCTCCTCAGTCCCGGGTGGATCCCCTTCGTGCCGGACGTTCCGGGCCTGACCCTGCAACTCGCGCACGCGGACGACGTCGGCGACGCCTATCGCCGCGCCGCCCTCGCGGACGTTCGCGGCGCATTCAACATCGCGGCCGAGCCCGTGCTCGACCCGAGCGCGATTGCCCGTGCGCTCGGGACGCGCACCCTGCGGCTGTCGGAGGGCATCCTGCGCCGAGCCGCCCACGCAACCTGGCTCGCGCGCCTGCAGCCGACCTCGCCGGACTGGCTCGACCTCGCACTCGGCATTCCCGTACTCGACACCGCACGCGCTCGTTCCGAGCTCGGCTGGGCGCCGACCCGCACCGCGGACGAGACCCTCCGCGAGGTTGTGGCCGGAATTCGCGAAGGCGCGGGACGGGCGACGCCGCCGCTTCAGCCTGGTCGACACGCGGCCGAGCTGCGTGCGCGAGTCGGCGGCGAGCAGCTCTGACCTCCGGTCGCTCGGGGCATACTTCCGAGCGATGAGCGAGCTGCCGCGGACGGAAGAGAGATACGACGCGGCGCGAGTCGAGGAGGCGTTCGCCTCCTTCGCGGAGCGCGTCCAGGAGCTCGAGTCGGTCGCCGGGGAGCTGCGCGAGGAGCTGCGCGCGCTTCGGTCGGAGCGGCTCGAGCAGGAACGGCTCGGCCGGCAGCAGCCCGATCGACAGTGGAGCAGCGAGCGCTACGAAGATGAGGCCTGGCCGGTCGATCGCGATCCCGAGCGGGTCGGCCTCGATCCCCGATCGGATCGGATCGGACCGGACTGGATCGCCTCCGTGCCGGCCCCGACGACCCATCGGGTCGCCGTACCACGCTTCGCGCTCGAAGCGACGTTCCTCCTTCTCGTCGCCCTCCTCGCCGGACTGGCCGACCTCTCGACAACCGCGATCGTGATCGTGATGGCGACCGCGTTGGCGCTCGTCGTGCTCTCCGAGGTGGCGAACGCCGCGAGGCGCGCGCGCTGGCGGCTCGACGCCGTCGCCGGATCCGTCGGAGCCACCGGCGAAGAGGCGAGCGAGAGCACCGGGCCGTGGAGCATGCCGGTCGTCGAGGCGACGGCGGTCGAGGCGCCCGACGACTCGGAGTCGCACACCGTCGTGACGAAGCTCCCACCCGAGCTCGAGCCCGATCCGGGGCTGGAGGCGCCCGAAGTCGAGCTCGAGCCCGCTCCCGAGCCGGAGCCGGAGCCGGATCCGGACACGCAGCCCGAGGCCGTCGCGGAGCCTGCGACCGCCGATCCCGCGCCTGCCGAGCACGACTCCGGCAGGCCCGACCCTGCCGAGCCCGAAACCGCAGGGCCGGCCGAAGCGGAGACCGAGGACGCCGAAAGCGCACCGTCGATCCCGCCGGCGAAACCCGATCCCGATGCCGACCCGGAGCCGAAGCGTCGATTCGGATTCCTGCGCCGCAAGCGGCGCGCGGACGATCCGGCCGCCGAGACTCCGGACCCCTGGGAAATCTGACCCGTCCCCGCGCCGCTGTGGCCGTCGTCGCGGCCGCGGTCGCACTCGCGAGCGCTTCGTCCGCCGCCGCGCCGCAACGCACCCACGGCTCCGCTCCCGCCCTCGAGCTCGCGCGCGGCTACACGGCCGAGCTCTACGCAACCGGGCTCGAGCGCCCGACGGCGCTCGCCTTCGGCCCGGACGGACTGCTCTACGCAACCCAGGAAAAAGGTGCGATCGTCGCCGTCGGTCGGGGCACGACCCGCCCGCGGGTGCTGACGCGCGGCTTCCGGACGCCGCTCGGGCTCGCGTGGAACGGCTCGACGCTCTTCGTCTCTGCGCAGGGATCCTTGCACCGGCTCGTGGTTCGGGGACACCGTGTCGTCTCGCGGCGGACGATCCTCGCCGGGCTCCCGTTCGGCCGCCACCAGCAGGACACCGTCGCGCTCGGCCCCGACGGCCGCCTCTATCTCGGCAGCGGCTCCACCTGCAACGCCTGCGTGGAGGACGATCGGCGCAGCGCGGCGATCCTCTCCGCGCGGCAGGACGGCAGCGACCTCCGGATCGTCGCCCGCGGCCTGCGCAACCCGTTCGGGTTGGCGTTCGAGCCGGGCAGCAACCGGCTCTACGTCTCCGACAATGCGCGCGACGACCTCGGCGAGAGCGAGCCTGCCGAGACCATCGTCCTGATCCGACAGGGCGCCGATTACGGCTGGCCCGAGTGCTGGTCGAGCTGGCGTTTCCGGGAGCTGCGCGGAAGCTGCCGCGGGGTGACGAAGCCCGTCGCCCTGCTCGAGCCGCACTCATCCGCCGATAGCCTCGCCTTCTGGCGCGGCCGGCTCTTCGTCGCCGAGTGGGGCCAGTACCTGAGCGAGCGGTGGGGCCGCAAGCTCGTGCGGGTGGACGTCCGCTCGGGGCGGGCAACGACGTTTGCCGACGGCTTCGAGCATCCGCTCGGCCTGGCGGTCGAGCCGGGCGGCGGCGCGCTGCTCGTCGGCGACTGGGGCCGCGGCGTCGTCTACCGGATCAGACCGCGCTGAGGAGGCCAGCCCTGCGCACCTACGAACGTCCTCGAGCGACGAAGTTCGCGGCGGCGTTCGCGAGAGCGGTCGCGATTCGGCGCTGATAGGCGACCGAGCGGAGCCGTGCTCCCTCGGCCGGATTGCTCAGGAAGCCCGTCTCTGCGAGCACGACGGGCACGTCGGCCCAGTTGAACCCGGTCAGGTCGGAACGCTCGACGACGCCGAGGTCGCGGGCTCCCGTCGCCCGCACGAGCTCGCGTTGGACGAGGCGCCCGGCCCTCGCGCTCGGCCCGTAGACGTCATCCGTCCAGCCGCGGCGGCGTGCCGGGACGAGGGTCGCGATCCCGTGCCGCGACGGATCGGTGGAGCCGTCGGCGTGGATCCGGAGCATCAACGAAGCGCCGTGCGCGTTGCAGAAGCGCGCCCGCTCGCGGTTGCCGCCGCGGTAGCCGTCCCGCTCGCGCGTGGTCGCGACGCGAAGGCCGCGCGCGAGGAGCGCGGCGCGTGTGTGCTGGGCGATCGCGAGCGCGACCGGCGCCTCGCCGACCGTGCCGCCGCCGTCCTTCACCTTCAGCTCACGCGAGCGCGGCCCGATCGGCTCGAGCTGCCGGCCGACGTCGGACGCGGTGCCGTGGCCGGGATCGAGGCAGATCAGCGCGGCCGCGAGCGTCTCGGCCAGCACGGTGCAGGACTACTGGATACCGGTGTCGAGGTGGAGGTCGACCCGGGCGAACCGCTCTCGTGGCACGACCACCGTCCGCGGTGTCAGCCCGGCTCCGATCGTGCGCCTCGCCGTCGTGACGAGGTATCTCCCAGGCTTCAGCGCGATCCGGTAGCCGCCCTTCTGCCCCGACGTCGTCCGCGCGACGATGCGCCCCTCCCGCTTGAAGACGAGCGCCACGTTTGCGGCCGGCGCCTCGCATGGCTCGTCGTCCCGGCAGACCGGGCTCGTCGGCCCGCGCATGACGACGCCGCGCAATCCCGACTCCCCCGTTGCATGAGCCGCCGGCGCGACGAGCGAGAGCATCCCGAGAACGAACGCGAGGATCCGCACCACCCCACGATAGCGCGCTTGCGAGCGTCGCCTTGATCCGCGCTGCTCATCCGGTTAGGTTCGTCGGGTACGCAGGCGCCGAGGGATTGGACAAAGCCGTCACTCTCGGCCGACATCGGGAGGGAAGATGATCCATACACAGAGACGGCGAGCACGCCTGCTCGTCGTCCTCGGCGTCATCCTCGCGGCGGCGCTGGCTGCTGCGCCGAGCGGGGTGGCGGCGGCGAAGAAGCCGATAATCACGACGGCGGTCGCGTTCGACGTCTCGCCGCCGGTAACGCTGCTCCAGCCGCGCACCGGAGCAGTCGAGGCACCGCTCGGGAACACGCGGAGCGGCAACGCCCCGGTCGCCGACGGCGACAGCGGGTACACGGGCGATATCGCGCTCCAGAGCTCGGGCTTCGGCCTCACGCAGGCCTCGGGTCCGCTCGCGAACTTCGAGGGCCTGAGCAATCAAGACAACTTCAATATCTTCGGCTTCCGGGTCAATCCCCCGGATCCCGTGGGCGACATCGGCCCGCACCACTACGTCGAGATGGTGAACCTCGTCTTCGGCGTCTACGACAAGGCCGGCAACCCGCTACTCGCGCCGGTCGACACCGGGACGCTGTGGGCGGGCTTCGCGATCGAGGACTGCACCGATCCATCGGGCGATCCGATCGTCCTCTACGACCAGACAACCGACCGCTGGATCCTGACCCAGTTCACGACTCGCGGGCTCGACCCGGCCACGCCCACGGCGCCCTTCTACAACTGCGTCGCGATCTCTACGAGCGGCGACCCCACGGGCTCGTACTACCGGTATGCGTTCATCACCCAGCAGGATCCCGATGGGGGCTACTACTTCCCCGACTATCCGAAGTACGGCGTCTGGACGAACTCGTACCTGCTGACGACGCGGGACTTCGGCACGGTCGACGGGTACGGGATCAGCGTCTACGCGCTCGAGAAGCACAGGCTCGTGAACGGCGACGCGAACGCGCGCGCGATCCAGTTCTTCCTCGACTCGGAAGACCCGGACGTGGCGCTCGAGGACCTCGGCGACGGACTCCTGCCGGCGGACATCGACGGCGACCGGCGACCGCACGGCCGCGCCCCGGCGCCGATCGTCGGCACGCAGGACGACGGGGCCGGCTACGGCGCGACGGTCGACGCGCTGAACATCTACGACCTGACGGTCAAGTGGTCGGCCCATCCGACGGCGTCGCTCTCCGAGCCGCACGAGCTCCCGACGGCGCCGTTCGACTCGATCTTCCCGTGTGCGCCGACCGCCCGCGACTGCCTGCCCCAGCCGGGGATCGTGGATCCGGCGCAGTACCTCGACATCCTGTCCTACCGACAGCGGCCGACCCACCGGCTCGCCTATCGGAACTTCGGCTCGTACGAGACGCTCGTGACGAACCAGTCCGTCGAGGCTCTGCCCGGCGTCGCCGGCGTACGCTGGTACGAGGTACGTCGCGTCGACGGCGTCTACTCGATCTACCAGCAGGGCACCTATGCGCCCGGCGACGGGGTCCACCGCTGGATGGGCTCGGCCGCGATGGATCGATACGGGAACATCGCGCTCGGCTACAGCGTCGTCAACGGAACCAACGTCTACCCGGGGATCCGCTACACGGGCCGGCTCGCAGGCGACCCGGCCGGTCAGCTCACGGTCGCTGAGGGGACGATCGTCGACGGGAGCGGCGTGCAGACGACGCTGAACTCCCGCTGGGGCGACTACACGTCGCTGAATGTCGACCCGGTCGACGACTGCACCTTCTGGTACGTGAACGAGTACTACACGGCCGCCGGTCAGGCGAGCGCGACCAACGGCTGGCAGACGAGAATCGCGAGCTTCCGGCTCCCGGGCTGCGGCTAGTGTCCTGAGTCGTTAGTTCGTAGGGACTCGCTGGTTGCTGTCGAAGT
>JANDLU010000024.1 GCA_024330215.1 Candidatus Gaiellasilicea maunaloa | reverse complement strand
CTAGACGATCGGCGCCGCGCGCTCCAGCGTCGCGACGAGCGCATCTCGCCGGGAGTGACTCTTGCCGCTCCGGTACTCGGCGATGTACGCCTCGAAGTCCCACGATTCGAGGAACTTGTCGGCCGCGTCGCGACCCGAGCCGTAGAGCGCGAGCGCCCGGTCGGGCGGGAGGTCGAACTGCGTCGTTCCGACTCCGAGCGTCGGAATCGGGATCGTCCGCGCGTACGTCGACTGTTCGACGTAGAGCCGGTCGTGCGCCTCCATCATCGTCTGGGCGAGCGACTTGACGTAGTCGACGACGGCCTTGGGCCCGTGGCCGTGATCCTTGCGCCGCTTCGGCTGCGGCAGTCGCTCTGCGACGGAGACCGACGGCTTCGGCTCCACGAGCAGCATCCCGAAGGTCGGCCAGTCCGGGAGTCCGTCCTCGCAGTCGAAGAGCCAGACCGGGAAGTTCGAGAGCATCCCGCCGTCGACGATGATGTGCGTGTCGCCCGTCTCCGGGTTCTCGTGGAGGACGGGCTCGAAGAAGATCGGGATGCTCATGCTCATTCGCACGGCGAGCGCGACCTCGAGGTCATCCGGCTCGATCCCGAGCTTCCTGGCGTCACGCGGGAGCACGAGTAGCTCGTGCGCGGTCACGTCGGAGGCGACGACCTGAAGCCGTGAGCGGAACTTGGGATCCTCGGCGAAGTCGGGATGAACCAGGTCGCCGAACGTGTGCACGCCCTTGGCGGCGAGAAGGTCGCGGATCCACTCGTGGAAGCGGCTGCCCTCGTACAGGCCGAGGTCGAGCAGGATGCTCAGCGAGCGCTCGATCAGCGGCACCTTGTCCTCCCACGCCTTGTCCTGGAACTGGCGGTAGTCGAGGCCGATGATGATCTCCTTCAGCTCCTCGGCCGAGTAGCCGGCGGCGAGGAGCGAGGCGCTGATCGCTCCCGCCGAGGTGCCGGCGACGTTCTGGGGCTTGTAGCCCCGCTGCTCGAGGGTCTCGACGGCTCCGGCGAGACCGATTCCCTTGACGCCGCCGCCCTCGAAGACGAGGTCGACGTGCTTCGAGTAGTCCGTTGCTGGTTCGGCCATCCGGGGTTCCTCCTCGTTCCGGGCGGGCCGCACCGCCGCTGTGTCGGGTCCGACTCATTCTGCGCTTCGCGGGCTGGTCGTGCAACGGTGTCAGGGCGGTCCGGCTGCGATCTGGCGCGTCGGCGCGAGCAGGGTCGCGGGGCATGCTGCCCAGAGGCCGCGCCGTGCGGCACGCGCCTTCTCGGCGGCCTCGAGCAGTGCTTCCGCACGAGCTCCGCGGGCGCCGCGGTAGAAATAGGGCGCGGCCGCCCCCAGCCGCACGAGCTCGAGGTTGAGGTCCAGGCCGTCCACGCGGACGTAGCGGAGGAGCCGCCCGTTCCGGTCGCGCTCATCGAGCGTCGGGTCGCGCTCCAGCTCGATCGACGAGCCGACAGGGGCCAGGCTCGCGAGCGTCTCCGCGGCGGCGCTCCCAAAGCACTCCACCTCGCGCTCGGGCGCATCGATCTGGACGAGCCGGACCCGTCGCCCATCCGCGAGCCGCAGTGTGTCGCCGTCCGAGATCAGCGCGACCCGGCCGGACTCCGGCGCGACAGCGGGTTCCGAGCCTGTCTCGGCACAGGCGGAGAGCAGGACGCCCGCGGCGAGCGCGCTCGCACGGCTCAGGCGGTCGAGACCCAGACGAGGCTCAGCTCGACGACGCGCACGTCCGACGCCTCGAGCCTGATCTCGACCTCGTCGAGCTCGTCGGCCTTCTCGGCCCACTCGGCGTCGATCTCGGCTACCTCATCGATGATCTCCTGCTCGAGCTCCTCCAGGGTCTGCTCGGTTGCGGCGGCTTTCGCCTCGGCCGTCCGCTTGCGCTCGGCCGCCCGCGAGGTCATTCCACGGCGGGAGGCGGCCGTCCCGATCGCGCTGCCGGCGCGGGCGATCGTGCGTGCGCGGCCCCGGCCGCCGAGGAGGACGCTGAGGACGGTGCCGGCGCCCGCGAGCAGCTCGGTCGCGGTTCGCGACTGCTGATCCGCCCCGAGCTCCTCTGCCCGCCGGCGGGCGGTCTCGAGCGCCGCCTCCAGCCGTTCGCGCTTCGCCTCGAGCCGGTCGCGGATCTTCGCTGCCTCGCGGTCGGCCTCCGTTTGGGCGGCCTCGTCTGCCCGGGTTGCAAAGGCCTCGCGACTCTCGCCGGGGCGCGAGTAGAGCTTCAGTGCCCGGTTGCGAAAGACGGTCAGCGACTGCGCGTCGACGACGCGCCGCTGAATCGCGACCCGGGCATCGCGGAGGAACGACTCCCCGCCGAGGTCGGCGGGTGCCTCGGCGTACGTTGCATCGGCGGGTGGGGTGGGGACGAAGTCGCGGTCGTCGTAGTCGACGGCGACCTCGCTGTCGAGATCGAAGCCGGTGTCGAGAGGGCCGTACAGAGCTTCCCACTCCTGGCTCGTATCGATGTCGGCGGTTGCGTCGTCGAAACGGAGAGTGAGCCGCGCGGCCAGGAACGGGCGCAGCCGGGTGCCGTTCGGGACGCCGCCCACCTGGGCGAGCCAGGGCGCCGCCGGGTGGACGTAGAGGCCGGCATCGGGGTGGATCGGCGGTGTCACGTCGGCCATGGGGCCGGGTACGGCCGCCGCCGGTCGCTCGCGACCTCGCATCAGGAGCCCGATCTGCTCCTTCGTCAGCGGCCCACGGAGGTACGACATCGCCCAGCGGGTCGAGAAGACGATCGGTTTCGGCTCGTGGGCGCTGACGAGCAGGAACTGGCGCTTCTCGAGCGCGCCGATCGTCTCGTCGAGGCTGCGGACGTCCGTGTCGCCTGCGGCCGACTTCAGTCCCTCGAGCACGCGCTCCTTGTCGCGCTCGGTCTGGAGCCGCCCGACGAGCCACGTCGCGGCGTTCGACATCGCCTTGTAGTCGAGATCGACCGGATTCTGGGTCGCGAGCACCATCCCGACGCCGTACGCCCGCGCCTGCTTGAGGATCGTCAGGATCGGCTTCTTCGCGGGAGGGACGGCCGTGGGCGGCACGAAGCCGAAGACCTCGTCCATGTAGACGAGTGCGCGCAGGTCGCTCGTCCCGGAGAGGCCGCGCATCCAGGTGACGACCTTCGAGAGGATCAGCGTGACGACGAACTGCCGCTCCTCCTCCGAGAGGTGCGCCAGGTAGACGATCGCGGCTCGCGGGCTCCCAAGCGAGCCGAGCAGCTCGGCGGGGTCGAGGGCGGCGCCTTCGCCCCAGATCGCGAACGAGGGCGAGGCGACGAGCGCGTTCAGCTTCAGCGCCAGCTCGGTGCGCGCGCTCGGCGGGAAGAAGGCGTCGAGCTCGAAGACGCCGAGCTTGCGAAGCGGCGGCGACTGGATCTCGCCGATCAGCGTGCCGAGATCGAGGTCGCGGCCGGCTCGCCAGGCGTGCTCGACGAGGTTCGAGAGCAGCACGTGCTCGCGGCTCGAGAGCGGATCGGCCGCGATCCCGACGAGCCCGAGCAGGCTCGTCACGGTGCCTTCGATCTCATCCCGGAGCGTCTCGGCGTCCGTCTCCCACGAGAGCGCGGGCGCTCGCAGCGAGCCGATCAGGTTCAGGGGCACGCCGGCGCTCGAGCCGGGCGTGTAGACGGTGAGCTCCGCCGTGTCGCGCAAGGCCCGGATCCGCTCGGGCCCGATCCCCGACGCCGCGAGCCCCTCTCTCCACTCGCCGGCGACCTTCGCCGCGTATTCCTCGAGCGAGAGCCCGGCCTCGCGGGTGTCGGACTCGTTCACCCACGGCTGGAAGCTGGCGGCGTCGAGCTCGGGAAACGTCAGCAGCAGATTGCCGAGGTCGCCCTTCGGGTCGAGCGCGAGCACGGGAATGCCGGCGGAGAGCGCCTCCTCGAGGAGCACGAGGCCGAGTCCCGTCTTCCCGGACCCGGTCATCCCGACGATCACGCCGTGCGTCGTCAGGTCGCGCGGCTCGAGCACCAGCGGCTCGCCGGCGTCGGTCGCACCCAGCCGGAACCCTGCGGCGGCCATCGAGCCGGAGCCTATCGCGGTTCCCTCGTGCCCATTCGCCCGTGGTGGGAGCTCCCCACCGCCCGCCGCTTCGCGCGCCCACTAGAGTGTGACCTATGGGCGCGCCCAGCGACCGTGCCGCCCGAGTTGCCCGCCCCCTGGGCGCTCGTGGTCCGACGATCGTGTTCGGGGAATCCGCACCCTCGGGGCGCGCCCACTTATATAGATGCGGAGGCGAAAGGCTCTTGCGCGTTTTCGCGAAACGCTTACAAACGTGCCCCGAGGTGGTAGGGCGTCTCGGCCGGAGTCCGACGCGGCTCGGGCTCAGCCGCCGCTGATCGCGGCGATCACGTCGACCCGCGAGCGCGCCTCGAGCGCAGTCTCCAGCGCCGCGCGCTCGCGGTCGACGTAGACGTGGATATGCCGGCGCAGGACCGGTCCAGGCTCGCAGAGCCGGTCCCGCAGCCCTGGCCAGCGCTCCTCCAGGCGGTCGAGCGCCTCGTCGACGCTCGACGCGTCGAGCTCGAGGTGGCGCGGCAGCCCCGCGAAGAGCGGCCGCAGCGTCGAGGGGAGATAGAGCTCAGCCATCAGTCGACGATCGCGACCTCGACCGAGGCGATGCCCGGCAGGTAGCTCGCGATCTCACTCCAGCTCCTGCCCTCGTCGGCGCTCGCGAAGAGCTGGCCCGTGCTCGTGCCGAAGTACACGCCCGGCACCTCGTGCCCATCGATCGCCATTCCCTCGCGCAGGACGCCCACGTGCGCGTCCTCCTGGGGAAGGCCGTCGTCGAGCCGCTGCCAGCTCGAGCCCGCATCGGACGTCCGCCACACCGCCGCGCGACCCTCGGGCATACAGCGTCCGTGGCCGGGGTCGAGCGGGATCACGTAGAACGTGTCGCGATCGTGCGGATGCGCGCCGGCCGCGAAGCCGAACTCCGTCGGCAGGCCCTCGGTGATCTCCGTCCACGACACGCCGGCGTCGTCGCTGCGATGCATGCCGACGTGGTTCTGCTGGTAGAGCCGGTCGTTGTCGACCGGCGACATCACGAGCTTGTGGACGCAGTAGCCGACCTCGGGATTCTCGATCGGCCAGTCCGCACGCAGCCCCCGGTTCCGGGGCGTCCAGGAGGTGCCGTCGTCCGTCGTCTCGAAGATGCCCTCGCCCTGGACGATCGCCCAGTAGCGGGACGGGTCGTCGGGATGCGGCAGGATCGCGGGGATGCCGAGGTGTCCCGGCGGCTGGTTCGCCGGATCGTTCCACGACTCGCTGCCCGGCTGGCCCTCGAGCGTGCTCAGGAGCTTCCACGTCTGGCCGCCGTCTCCGCTCTCGAAGATGCCGGGCATCTCCGCCCCGGCGAAGAGCCGGCCGTGAGCTGCAGTCAGGCCCGAGACCTTCGAGAGCTTGAGCCCGGAGTCGCTGTATTCCAGCCCCTCGCTCGACTGCGCCCAGGTCTCGCCGCGATCGAGGCTGCGCCAGATGCTCGCGCCGTGCCATTCGCTCGCGCCGGCCGCGTAGATCGCGCCGGTCTCGGCGTCGTGGATGGCGTGGTAGATCGGCCACCCTTCGCAGAAGGGACCGCGAAGTTCCCAGTCGCGGCGCTGCTCGTCGCTCTCGAGCAGGAAGCAGCCCTTGCGGGTCCCGACCATCACGAGCGTCTTCGACATCGATTCACCTCCGGTAGCGGCGCGGTCCGCCGATCACTCTTTCAGACCGATCGGCGATGCGAAACTCATCGGTGCGACGAACGACGGGCGTCGGGATCGACAAACCGCTCGGCTGGCCCCCTCGCGGCCGCACGACGGCTCGCCGCCGGTCGTCGACCCCTCCACCGAGTTCTCAAAGCCAGCGCTTGTACCGGAAGAAGCCAAGCAGGGCGAGCATGACGGCGATCATCGTCCCGACAACGACCCAGAACGCCTCGGCGCTGCCGTTCCCCGGGAAGGCGACGTTCATCCCGAAGATCCCGGTGATCAGGGTCAGCGGGAGGACGACGGCGCTGAAAACGGTGAGTACGCGGAGCACGTCGTTCTGGCGGTGCGAGATCACGGACTCGTTCGTGTCCTCGAGCGCCTCGACGACCTCCTTGTAGTTGTCGAGGAGGTCCCAGATCCGCTCGGCCGCGTCGACGACGTCGTCGAAGTAGAGATCGAGCTCCTCGGGCAGGAACCGCTCGACGCGACGCTCGAGCAGCCGCAGCGTCGAGCGCTCCGGCTTGATGATCTTGCGGTAGGAGATGATCTCCTGCTTCACGTTCGAGATGTCGCGGACGACGTCCTCGGCGCGCTCCTCGAACATCGCATCCTCGACCGTGTCGAGCTTGTGCCCGATCTTGTCGAGGATCGGGAAGCAGTAGTCGAAGAGATCGTCGAGCACCTCGTAGAGCAGGCGACCCGACCCCTTGGCGAAGAGATCGGCGCGCAGCGCCTCGTCCTCCTCGCAGCGGCGGAAGAGGCGCGTCACCGGCAGGAGCTCCACGTTCGGCAGCGTCACCAGGTAGTCCGGCCCGAGGAAGACATCGAGCTCGGCCGCGTTCAGCCGCTGGATCGCCTTGTCGTAGACCGGGAAGTGGAGCACGGCGAAGAGGTACTCCGGGTACTCGTCGACCTTCGGCCGCTGCCGCTTCGAGAGCACGTCCTCGACGTCGAGAGCGTGCCAGCCGAAACGGTCGGAGAGGGCGTCGGTCGCGGCCGGATGCGGCCGGTCGAGGTGGATCCAGGTCAGGCCGGCAGTGGCGAGCTCGAGCGGCGCTCGCTCAGCGCGCGCGACGACCGGAGCCGTGCCTGGCCGGGTCCGCCGGATGCGGGGCAAGCTGGGCATACGGTCTGAGTGGCTCGTCGGTCGACAGCATCACGCTCGGGATTCTAGCCCGCGCCCGGAATTCTTCCTCAGCGCGCGCGGACCGGCGCTGCAATCGGTCCAGGTGCGTCGGGCTCGGCTCGGTGACCGACCGGCGTGAGTCGGACGTTCGGCGGCAGCGCCCGCTCGAGGACGAGTGCGCCGGCGCCCGCGACGAGGCAGACGGCTGCGGAGAAGATCCAGAGGCCCGTCGGTGAGATCGAGAGCAGGAGGCCGCCCACCGGCGGCCCGATCGTGAAGCCGACCTGCCACGAGAATGCCGACATCGCCATGTAGCGGCCAAGCAGCCGATGATCGGCGAGATCGGCTACGAGCGGCGCCTGGACCGCGCCGTGCAGGCACTCGCCGATCCCGAAGACCGCGACGGCGAGGGCGATCACGGCGAAGGCCGCGAACCCGGCGAGCCAGAGGCCTGCGACTGGAACGAGCAGCCACGACGCAGCCCAGGTGACGCCCATCACGGCGAGCACGCCCATCCGGCGCCGGCCCTCGGCGAGCCGTGCGATCGGGAGCTGCGCGAGCACGATCACGAGCGTGTTGACGGCGAAGATCCCGCCGATCCAGCGCTCGCCGAGCCCGGCCTCGTTCTTGCCGTACGGCGCGATCAGCTCGATCTGGGCGATCCCGGCGGCGATGAAGGCGGCGTTGAGGGCCATGAAACCCATGAAGACGCGGTGTCGCAGGACGTCGCGGTAGGTGCCCGCCTGCTCTCCTGCTCGGCGCCTGAGCGGCCTCGGCTCGGGCACGAAGGCGAGCAGAACACCCGCATACGCGACGAACGTGAGCGCGTCCGCGAGAAAGAGGATGCGGAAGCTCGTCGCGGCGAGGAAGCCGCCTGCGAGCCCGCCGATCCCGATCCCGAGGTTCATCACGACGCGCTGCATCGCGAACGCGGCCGGCCGTCGCTCCGGCGGCGTCAGGCCGGCGATCAAGGTCGATTGCGCCGGCCAGAAGAGTCCGTTTCCGATTCCCGTGATCGCGCTCGCGAGGAACCCGTGCCAGGGCGACTCGACGAAGGCGTAGCCGCCGAACCCGAGCATGAGGAAGCCGAGCGCGACCGCGAGCATCCTCTTCCCGCCAAAGCGGTCGACGAGCGGACCGGAGAGCGGTCCGGCGATCAGGCTGACCGCGGCGTTCGTCCCCAGGATCAGCCCGGCGAGCCCGAGCGAGAACCCGCGCACGTTGTGCAGGTAGATGAACGCGAACGGCAGTACGAGCCCGTTGCCGATCGCGTTCGCGAGCCCGCCGAGCTGGAGGATCTGGACGGAGCGGGGCAGGCGCGGGTTCAAGCTACGGAGGTAGCCGCTCACCTCCGAGACGGTAGCGACGTCAGATCAGGCAGCGGCAGCCAACTCGGTCACTGTCGCGATCACGGCGAGCCAGCGATCCAGGTGATCGAAGCGCGGAGGTTCGTGACCTCGGTGTCGAAGCGTCCGTACGACCACCAGGGCGAGCTCACGCGCCTCCGTTAGATCGTTGTGGAGGTCTGAGAGCCGCATTGAGCTGGTTGGCTGGCGTCCGACTTGAGCAACCTCGTCCTGCCGTACGCGCAGGTAGTGCTCGCGGCAGCGTTCACCGAGATCCTGTTGATCCCGCCAGCGACAGCACTCGAGCGCGCACGCGAAGCTCGAGCGAAGCCCGCGCTCACCGAGGATTCTCTCGACCATCCCACTCGGAAGCGTGGTCTTGAGCGGTCGCAGGTAGATCCGGCGGCTCCCCTGGGGAGCACTCGATGAATCGCCTCGCACCGTCTTACGCCGGTTGAGGGAAGCGAGGTTGAACCCCTCTGCCTGACCAAGTCCAGAGTCGAACATCGCGATTCCCAGCGCTTCGAGGATCAGGCCGAATGCGCCCACCCGCCCGGCGAGCACCGGAATCCCGATCCGCTGGGCAGCCAGGAGGAAGCGGACGTACGCAACTGGCTTGTCGACTCTGTCGCGCGTCGGCGAGAGCAAGAGCGGCTGAACGTAGACGCCGTCGAGCGGAAGGTCGCTGAGAGCGTCGTATCAGCAGGCCGGGGTCGCGCATCGCCTTGTTACCTGGCGAGAGCGATGCGATGAGCGGCTTACGCGGGAGGTCGCGGGCGCCGTTCGCGCGAGCCGCGGCTCGGAGGACGTACTCGTGCGCATCGACCCACCGTTCGAGGTCACGGTCGGGCACGGGAACCATCGGCGAGAGATAGTCCGTCGCCCCGTGGTTGTCCTCGAAACGGAGAACGCCTTCGACGAGTTCGTCGCCCGCATCGCCTCTCAACGACTCCGCCGAGAAGGGCGCTGACGGGGCGTACGGAAGCCCTGCGATCGCCTCGACCTCGAGGTAGGCGTCGGTGCTGAACCGCAGTGTCTGCGGGTCGATCAGGCGCGGAACGCCCTTATCCGCGAGCCGTCGAAGCAGAGGTGGGTCGCCATAGGCGAACGACGCCTCCACGACGGCCCCAGCGAGCTCGACGCCGGGCTGGAAGAGCGTATGTCCCGCAAGTGCCTGCTCGATCGCGCGGCCATCGCGCACAGTGACGCGCGGAAGGAATCCCGTGACATCCACCAGTCGTGCCATAGTGTCTGACAGTACAGGCGGCGGCCGGACGACAAAGAGGAGGCGGAACGTGACCATTACGGAGCGCCTGGAGCAGGCGGCGATGCGAGTGGAGCTCGACGGCGGCGATCTCGCACGCGTACTCGAAACGAGCCCGAGAACGGTGGCGCGCTGGCTGAACGAGTCTGCTGCACCGCGACCAGACGCCCGCGAGCGCCTGCTGGAGCTCATCGCCGTGCTGGACCTGCTTTCGGAAACCCTGAGACCGCGAGTTGCGCACGACTGGCTCTTTACGCCGAACCCATCGCTCGACCATCACAAGCCGGTTGATCTCCTGCGTGGCGGAAACTTCAGGCCTGTCCTCGGCGCGATCGACGCGATGGCCGACGGCGTCTTCGTCTAGCCCGTGTCGCTCCCGTCGCTCGTCGCGGCCATCGACGAGCTCGGCGTCGGGCACTTTCGTGGAGAGGTTTTCCGACACGTCGCTGCGGGGCGCGAGGCGCGGTCGGGTCGTGGCGCCCGGATCTTCGGTGGACGCTGGAATCCACCCGACAGCTTCGCAGTCGTCTACTGCGGTCTCGACGTCCAGACCGTCGTCGATGAGTTTCACCGACTGGCCCGCCGGCAGGGCGTCGCGGCTCAGGGCTTCCTGCCCCGCGAGCTCTACCGGCTCCGGGTGGATCTGCTCGCGGTTCTCGACCTTCGCGGCGACGAGGCTCGCCGCACGATCGGCCTCGGCGATCGCGAGCTTCGAAGCGACGACCTGAGTGCGTGTCAGGCGATCGGAGTCGCGGCGCACTCGATCAGCGTCGAGGCAATCCTCGCGCCTTCGGCCGCGAATGGAGGGACCGCGCTCGCGGTCTTCCTGGATGCTCTCAGACCCGACTCGACCTTCGAGGTGACCGGGCTAGAGGCGGTGTGGGAGGAGCCGCCCGAGGGTCGTCCGCGCGCGCCGCGATAATCGCCGCATGAGCGTGCGCCTCGAGTGGGACGGGAAGCCGACGCAAGTCGAGCGGGTCAGCCTGCCCTTCCAGACCGTGGAGACGATCAACGAGTCGCGAGCGACCCGCCAGCGCGACGAGGGCTCGCTCCTCGGCGCCGGGGAGCAGGACCAGACCTGGCGGAACCAGCTCATCTGGGGCGACAACAAGCTCGTGATGAGCAGCCTGCTGAAGGAGTTCGCGGGGCAGATCAAGCTGATCTACATCGACCCGCCATTCGCTACAGGCGACGACTTCTCAGTGAGTGTGCGCGTCGGAGATTTGGACACCGACATCCTCAAGGAGCCGTCAATCCTTGAGGAGTACGCGTATCGCGACACATGGGGACGCGGAGTCGACAGCTACCTCTCGATGATCTACGAGCGGCTTACTCTGTTGCGCGAGCTCCTGGCGGACGACGGAACGATCTACGTCCACCTCGATTGGCGGATGTGCCACTACGTGAAGTTGATGCTGGACGAAATATTTGGGTCATCCAACTTTATGAACAACGTCGTGTGGTGCTACTCGACGCGACAGTTCTCCAAGCGGATGTGGAATCGAAAGCATCACGACCTGTTGGTCTACTCGAAGAACCCAGATCGGCAGGTCTTCAACTGGGATGTCGAGGGTGTGCTGGAGCCCTATTCGGAGGCGACGGTGAAGAAGTACAAACACCAGGACGAGGTTGGCTACTACCGCCTCTCGGGACGCGGAATTACCGGGAGTCCTATCCGGTCCGCGAAGGATGTTGACCCTGAGTGGGAGATCACACATCCTCATCTCGTCGTGCGTGAGTACCTCGGAAAGGGCTTCGCGCCGCACGACTATTGGAAGATCGACATCGTGAATCAGTCGGCGCACGAACGTACTGAGTACAAGACGCAGAAACCCGAGCGCCTTCTTGAGCGGGCCATCAAGGCATCGTCAAATGAGGGCGATCTTGTCGCTGACTTCTTTGTCGGCTCTGGTACGACCGCGGCGGTCGCCGAGAAGCTCGGGCGCCGTTGGATCGCCTGCGACCTCGGCCGCTTCGCCATCCACACCACGCGCAAGCGCCTCCTCAACATCCCCGACTGCCGGCCGTTCGAGATCAAGAACCTCGGCGCCTACGAGCGCCAGCGCTGGCGGCAGGACACGGGCAACGGCGCCCTGCGCGGCTACCTCGACACGATCCTCGCCTTCTACCGTGCCGAGCCGGTCGAGGGGTTCCAGCACCTGCACGGACGGAAGGCGGGTCGAATGGTGCACGTCGGCGCGACCGATGCGCCGGTGACGATCGACGAGGCCGAGGAGGTAATGGACGAGCTCGCCGACAACGGGATCGAGTCGTGCGACCTGCTCGGCTGGGAGTGGGAGATGGGCCTCCACGACACGATCGGCGAGCGCGCGCGTCGCCGCGGCCTCGACCTGCGCCCGCTCCAGATCCCGCGCGAGGTGATGGAGCGGCAGGTGCAGGACGCCGACGCGATCCGCTTCTTCGAGCTCGCGCACCTCGATCTGGACGTGCGGCGGCAGGGGCTCGAAGCGAAGGTCGTGCTGAAGGACTTCGCGATCCCGAGCGAGGATTTGATCCCGACGGCAGTGCGCGAGCGGATCACCCGCTACGCCGACCTGATCGACTACTGGTCGATCGACTTCGACCACCGCGACGGCGTCTTCCACAACCAGTGGCAGGCCTACCGCACGCGCGCGGAGCCGGCGCTCGCCACCGAGAGCGGCTGGCACGAGTACCCCGCGGCGGGCCGCTACGCGATCGTCGTCAAGGTGATCGACATCTTCGGGAACGACACGACGAAGCTCGCCGAAGTCACGATCAAGTGAGCGATCCCTACGAGGTTCCCGAGCGCCGCGCGGCGAGCGACGGGACGCACCTCGTCGACGGCGTCCGCGCCGCCGTCAACGCCTGGAGGGCGAACGGCTATTCCGGCGCGAGCCCGACGACGAGGCGCCTCCTCGGCTTCTGGTTCGACGACGAGCACCGGCGCGCGGACGGGCTGCCGTTCCGCTTCTACTTCTGCCAGCGCGAGGCCGTCGAGACGTTCATCTACCTGACCGAGATCGAGCGTGTCCGTTCGTTTCGCGACCTGCTCGACTACGCGACGCAAGGGATCCTGATCGATCCGGCCGAGACGAAGCGGCCACGGCTCGCCTTCAAGATGGCGACGGGCTCCGGCAAGACGATGGCGATGAGCCTGTGCATCGTCTGGTCGTACTTCCACAAGCTCTTCGAGCCAGAATCGCCGCTCGCAACGGCGTTCCTGCTGATCGCTCCCAACGTGATCGTGTTCGAGCGCCTGAAGGTCGACTTCGGCGACTGCGCCACCTTCCGGCACGACCCGCTCGTGCCGCCGGAGTGGGAGGAGGACTGGGATCTGACCGTCCTGCTCCAGGACGATCCGGCGCCCGTGACGACGCGGGGCGTCCTCTACCTGACGAACGTGCACCGGCTCTACGAGGCGTCGGCGAGGAAGGGCGGCGCGGCGCCGAACCCCGTCGAGGCGATGCTGGGGCCGCGCGTGAACAGGGACGTGGATGCTGCATCCGCCGAGGAGCTCTTCGACCGGATCGCGGCTCACGACCGGCTGCTCGTCGTCAACGACGAGGCCCACCACGTCTGGTCGGAGAAGCTGAAGTGGAACGAGACGATCGAGCGGCTGCACGCAACGCTGTCGGAACGGGGCGGGGGCGTGGTCTCCCAGCTCGACTTCTCGGCGACGCCGAAGTACCAGGACGGCCGGATCTTCCGGCACGTCGTCGTCGACTACCCGCTCAAGCAGGCGGTGGACGACGGGATCGTGAAGACGCCTCTGATCGGCGAGGTCACCGGCGCCTCGGTCGAGCTAGGCGACTCGGCCGCGCAGCGCTACCGGCAGTGGCTGGACGTGGCCGTCGGCCGCTGGCGGAAGTTCCACGAGACGCTGTCGCCGTCCGGGAAACGGCCGGTGCTGTTCGTCATGTGCGAGAACACGCAGGCGGCCGACGAGGTCGGCGACTACCTCAAGCAGGTATCCGACTTCGCCGGCGATCGGCTGCTCGTGATCCACACGAACCAGGCGGGCGAGATCACGAAGGCGGATCTCGACATCGCGCGCAGGGCGGCACGGGAGATCGACGGGCCGGACTCGAACGTCCGCTGCATCGTCAGCGTGCTGATGCTCCGCGAGGGCTGGGACGTCCGCAACGCCTGCGTGGTCGTGACGCTCCGGAGCCTCACAGCGAAGGCGAAGATCCTCCCCGAGCAGGCGCTCGGACGCGGCCTCCGACGGATGACGCCGCCCGGCTCCGGCTTCGACGAGCGCGTCGTCGTGATCGAGCACGACGCCTTTCGCGATCTGTGGAGCGCCCAGCTCGACGGCGGTCTCGTGGTCGAGCGGGAGGATGCGGACAAGATCGAGCCGGGTGCGGTCACGATCTTCGCCGACGAGTCGAAGCGGGCCTACGACATCTCGATCCCGCAGCTCACCTGGACGCTGGCGCGCGCTGACTCGCCGCTCGCGCGCCTGAAGGCCGAGGACGTGGCCGACGCGCCGAACCCACTCGCCGTCCCTGACGTCGCCCCGGACGAGTACATCCACTACCGAGGAATGCACCTGATCGACAAGGTCGAGGTCGAGCGGGACCGGTTCCTCGTGCCCTACCCGGAGGACCCATCGGGTGTGCTGACCTGGTACACGCAGAGCGTCGCCAAGGCCGGCGGGGTGGGCGGGCTGGCGGGATCGTTCGCCACGCTGGCTCCGCTCGTTCGCGACTACCTGGCCAACCGCGTCTTCGATCGGTCGGTCGACCTCGCCGACAAGATCGTTCTGAGAAGGCTGGCCGAGAACGACGCGCAGCAGCTCGTGATCGGCGCGTTCCAGAGGGCGATCCGCGAGCTCGCGATCGAGGAGCGCGAGGCGACGATCACCGAGAGCGCGGTCCGGCTCTCCGAGACGCCGGCGTTCCCGTGGTCTCGCGCCACCCTGGATGCCAAGCGGACGATCTTCAACCTGACGCCGGTCGACAACTCGCTCGAGCAGCGATTCGCGGGGTTCCTCGATCGCGCGACCGATGTCGCGGCCTTCGCCAAGCTGACATTGAACAGCCGGTTCGCGCTCGAGTACATCTCGCGCTCGGGCGCGCTGCGCTACTACTACCCCGACTTCGTAGTCCAACTGAAGGACGACACTTGCCTCGTGCTGGAGACGAAGGGCATGGAGGATCTGGACGTTGCTCTGAAGGATCGGCGCGCGCGCCGCTGGTGCCGCGACGCGAGCCGGCTGTCGGGCCGTTCGTGGTCGTATCGGAAGGTGCCGCAGGCCGCTTTCGATCAATTCACCGGCGAAAGTGTGTCAACTCTGTGTCGGTACCTTGACGCGCGGGAAGGTGATCCGGACACTCTTGAAGATGGCGACTGAACCGGGAGAGCAGATCGACCTCGCGGCCTGGGCGCGCGAGCTCGAGGTAGAGCGCGCGCGAGTCGACGAGGTCAACAACCGGCGAATCCGCCGCCGCGGTTTCCTCGTGTTCGCAACCGATCCGGATGCCGATCCGGACGCACCCGACTACCGGCAGGTCTATGCGACGGAGGCCGACACGCCGGCCAAGGCTGTCGCGAAGATACGGCCGCTCGCCGAGGGCCGGCGTCTCCGTGCGTACCTCGCGACCGGGCATTACAGCGACCAGCTCGCCGACGCGCGCTGGGTTGCCTAACCGAAACAGGGAACACTCCGTCCAGTGCGCCCGGGAGGATTCGAACCTCCGACCTCTCGCTCCGGAGGCGAGCGCTCTATCCCCTGAGCTACGGGCGCCAGGGGAGAGGAGTGTAGCCGCGGCGCTAGGGTTGGCGGGTGCAGCTCTCGACGGAGATCCTGACCCTGAGGCTCGCGGAGACGTTCGTGATCTCGCGCGAATCGCGCGACGAGGAGGAGGTCGTGCAGGTCGAGCTCCGGCACGGCGGTCTCGTCGGCCACGGCGAGGCGGCACCGCTCGACCGATACGAGGAGACGCCGAGCGCCGCGGTCGCCTTCCTCGAGGGACCGGGAGCGGCGGCGGTCGGAGACGACCCCTTCGCGCTCGAGACGATCGAGGTGCGGCTCGGCGAGACGCCCGGTCACAATGCGGCGAAGGCCGCGCTCGATGGGGCGCTCCACGATCTCCAGGGGAAGCTGCTCGGCGTTCCGGTGTGGCGCCTACTCGGCCTGCCGCGCGTCGGGCCGCCGACCTCCAGGACGGTCTGGCTCGGCGACCCCGACGACATGGCGCGTCGGGCCGACAAGGCCGCGGCCCGCTTCGGCCGCCTGAAGCTGAAGCTCGGCGGCGGCGACGGTCTCGACGTCGAGCGGGTCCGCGCGGTGCGCGGCGTCACCGACCTGCCGCTGATGGTCGACATCAACGAGTGGTGGTCGCTCGAGGAGGCGCTCGACGCCCTACCGCAGCTCGCCGAGCTCGGCGTCGAATACTGCGAGCAGCCGCTGAAGGCGGGCGACGAGAGCGGGCGGACGCTGAAGGAGCGCTCGCCGCTCCCGATCTACGTCGACGAGGATTGCCACCGGCTCGACAGCGTCGCCGCGTGCGCAGAGATCGCCCACGGGATCAACATCAAGCTCGCGAAGTCGGGCGGGATCCGGGAGGCAATCCGGATGGTTCACGCCGCACGCGCGCTCGGCCTCGGCGTCATGCTCGGCTGCATGATCGAGTCGGGGCTCGGGATCGCCGCCGGCTGCGCGGTCGCGCCGCTCTGCGATCACGTCGACCTCGACGGCAATCTGCTGCTCACGGAAGATCCGTGGCCGGGAGTGGTCTTCGGCGACGGGGTCCAGGTGCCGTCGGAGGAGCCGGGGCTCGGCGTCCACGCGCGCGGCTGAACCTTTTCCGCCTTCCGGTCGAATCTCTTTCGCTGGTTCCGGCTCGTCCGGGCCGGCGTGCGGGGGCCTGGCGACTCCGGCCGCCAACCCTCGATTCCCCGGTGGGGTCGGCGACTGCGGCCGCCGGCCCCACCCGGACGCCGTCCATCTGTAAGGAAATCGACACGACTGAACCTTTGCGGCGGTCGCTCCCGAATCCCCAGAGTCCGAAGTAACGACGACCCGAAGTAACGACGACAGGGGGAAACAATGCTCCGATCGCAGACAGCACGTCGTGGCCTCATCACGACGCTCGCCGCAGCTGCCGCGCTCTTCGTGGTGCCGGCCGCCTTTGCGAACCATCCGGTGCTCGTGGAGGGCAACTGCAACAACGCCACCGACCCGATGTTCTCGCCGGTGCCCGCTCCGGGCACGTGCGGCGACTACGACGGCGACGGCCTGATCGGCACCGCCGAGGACAACGACGGCGATCGTGTCTTCGGCACGATCAACGGCGCCAACACGACCGGCTCTGCCGCCACGCGCGTCAACAACAACGGCACGATCACGGTCGTGACCTCCGGTCTCTTCGCCGAGCAGGTCACGCTCAGCGGCAACGTCACGCTCGAGGCCGCGGCCGGCGTGGAGGCCAACCTGGACGCCGTCCGCCAGGGCGATGCGGGGAGCACTCCGCGTCAGGGCCAGCCCGGAATCATCGTCAACGCGCCGGCCAACCGCCAGGTCGTGATCCGCAACATCCAGAGCCGGAATTGGACGAGCGGGTTCCAGATCAACGGCGACTCGCGCGTCGCGCTCGAGGGCGTGCGGGCAGAGCACAACGTGAACTACGGGATCGAGATCACCGGCAATGCCAGGGTCGCGATCTCGGACAGCGAGGTGTACGCGACCGGGCGTCGCGTCAACCCGATGACGGGTGACTTCCCGTCGACCGCGAACCAGCCCGATCCGGGTACGGGGATCGAGTTCGACGATCACGCGACCGGCACGGTCTTCTTCACCCGTGTCACCGGCAGCACCAGCGCGGGCGTCGACGCCGGCAAGAACCGGGTCTGCCTCGCGCTCGTGAACGTATTCGACAACGCCGGCGGGGACGTGCGCGGCGCGAAGGTGTCGAACAACGGCACGTGCGTCGGCTCCGCTCCCGGAAAGGGCTCGGACGATCGCTAGAACCGTCGGAACGCGTCGAGGGCGGGCCTCTCGCAGGCCCGTCCTCGCGGGTCTCGGGGCGCTGCTCGTCGCGCTCTGCCTCGCGGGCTGCGGAGGCGGGGACGACGCCGAGGAGGACGTCCGGCTGACGGTCGAGCGCTATTTCGTCGCGCTCTCGGAACGAGACTTCGCGACCGCCTGCGGGCTCGTCTCTCCTTCCTTCCGTGCAGAGCTCGTCGCGTACGCGACGCGGTCGTATCCCGACCTCGACTCGACGGAGTGCGTCGCGATCGCGCGGCGGGCCGCGCAGGCGGGCGGGGCAAGGCTCGTGGCCGCTCAGAACCAGGTGCGCGTGCGGGAGATCGAGGTCGACGGCTCGGGAGCGACAGCTCGTCTCGGGCCTGGTCAGAAGGCGACGCTCGAGCGGCTCGACGGCGACTGGTTGATCGAGACGCTCGACTTCAGCGGCGCCCGATGACGATCGCAGACGAGCCGCGCTCGTTTGCCGCCGCGGCGGCGAAGAGATATCAGACACGATGTCCGGTGGAGAGCGAGTGTCCCCGGTTCCCACGGCGGCCGGAGCCGACGGTCGTAGGCGCATGGAAGAGACGGAGCTGATGCTCCAGCTCGCGGCCGGTGACCAGGAGCGGGCGACCGGCGCGCTCTATGACCGCTATGCACCCCGGCTCTACGGCGTCGGCCTGCGTCTCCTGGGCGACCGGGGTCTCGCCGAGGAGCTCGTCCAGGAGACGTTCGTCCGCCTCTGGCGCTCCGCCGGCCGGTTCGATCCGGCGCGCGGCTCCGCTTCGACCTTCGTCTTTACGATCGCCCGCCGGGCGGCCGTCGACCTCCATCGGCGCCCTTCCTCGCGTCCACTCGCCGAGCTCGACGAGCGCGATCTCGCGCGCCGCGACCAACTCGAGTCGGGCGACGAGTTCGAGCACGTCGTGCTCGGGCTCGAGCTACGGGAAGCCCTGGACGCGCTGAGCGAGGAGCAGCGCAGCGTGCTCGAGCTCCACTACCGGGAGGATCTGACCCAGCAGCAGATCGCCGAGCGGCTGGGTCTCCCGCTCGGCACCGTCAAGTCGCGCACGCTCTACGGTTTGAGGGCGTTGAAGGCAGAGCTGGCGAAACGGGACTCGGATGGCTGAGAACACGCATCTCGACCTCGGCGGCTACGTGCTCGGCGGACTCGAACCCGCCGAGCGGGAGTCGTACGAGCGGCACCTCGAGAGCTGCTCCGAGTGCCGCGAGGAGCTGCGCGAGCTCGGCCAGTTGTCGCCGCTCCTCGCGATCGCCTTCGCAGCAGAGGCGGTAGAACCACCTGCGGACCTGCGGGTGCGGACGCTCGCGGCGGTCGAACGGGCGGCCGGCGAGAGCGTGCGGGCAGGGGAGGAGGTCGTGACGGCCAGGCCGGCGGGGGATGCGGGACGACGCTGGTGGGTGCGTCGCGCCGGAGCATTCGCGCTCGCAACCGGACTGGCTGCGGTTGGGGCCTTCTTCGTCGGACGGGTGTACGAGTCGCGCGATCCCGGCCCGGTCGAGGTGCGGGCCGCGCTGAGCGCGCCCGGCGATCCCGCGGTCGGGGCCAGCGCGCGCGTCGTCAAGACGGGAATCGGACGCGTGATCGAGTTCCGCTCCGACGAGCTACCGATCCTGCCCAAGGGCGAGTTCTACGAGCTCTGGTTCGTCGGCCCTGGCGACACGCTCGCCGAGCCGAACCGGATCTCCGCCGGAACGTTTCACCCGGACGAGGATGGCCGCTCCCACGTCACCTTCGCCGCGGCAGTCGATCCCGCCAAGTACCCCGTGCTGAGCGTCACCGCCGAGCCGGGCGACGGCGACCCGCGCCGGACCGGATCGGAAGTCTTGCGCTCCGAACCCTAGGATCACGGCATGGAGCGACTGCTGATCCTGTCGGAGGGGCGCTCCGGCGATCCGCACTACGGCAAGACCGGGCGCGGCGTGCTCGCCTACGGGACGCGGCCGGTTGTCGCGATCCTCGACTCGACGCGGGTGGGGGAGAGCGAGAACGGCATTCCGATCGTCGCAACCGTCGAGGACGCGCTCCGCCTCGAGCCTACGACCGCGCTCGTCGGTGTCGCCACCCAAGGCGGCCGCTTTCCGCCGGCCTGGCGCGAGCTGCTGCGAAGCGCGATCTCGAGCGGCCTCCACGTCGAGAACGGGCTCCACGAGTTCCTCGGCGACGACGAGGAGCTGGCGGCTCTCGCTGCCGGGCACGGCGTCGAGCTACGCGATCTGCGCCGCCCGCCCGCCGGCCTCGACGTCCCGACCGGTACCAACCTCGAGCTACGCGTTCAGACCGTCCTCACCGTCGGCTCGGACTGCGCGATCGGGAAGATGACCGTCTCGCTGGAGCTCGATCGGGAGGCGCGCGAGCGCGGCCTCGCCTCGCGGTTCGTCCCGACCGGGCAGACGGGGATCGCGATTGCGGGCTGGGGGATCGCTGTCGACGCCGTCATCTCCGACTTCCTCGCCGGTGCAGGCGAGCGTCTCGTCGTCGAGGGGCACGAACGGGGTGGCGAGCTGCTCTTCGTCGAGGGTCAGGGGTCGCTGATCCACCCCGCCTACTCGGGCGTCACGCTTGGGCTCGTGCACGGGACGGCGCCGCATGTCTTCGTCCTCTGTCACCTCGCCGGCCAGACCGAGATCGAGGGCTATCCCGGGCAGCCGATCCCACCCCTGCGCCAGCTCGTGGAGCTGCACGAGCGGATCTCGCTCCCGGCGCGGCGTGCGAGAGTGGCCGCTGTCGCGCTCAACACCCGCCTGCTCCACGAGAACGAGGCTCGTGCGGCGATCCGGGCTGCCGAGGCGGAGACCGGCTTGCCCGCAGACGATCCGGTCCGGTTCGCGCCCGCTAGGATCCTCGACGCGGTGCTCGCCGCGCTTCGCTAGGACTTTCGGCCGGCGCGATTGGGTCGAAAGGCTCTTCCTGTCGCGCGTCGAACAGCCCAGAGTGGGCGCGAGGATTCAGCAGAGAAGGGACGAGGGCGGATGAGGACGACGACTGCGGCATTCGCGTGTGCGTGCGCGGCGCTCTTCGCAATCACGATCCTCGCCGGCACCGCTGGAGCGACCGTCCGGTTCGGCGCGAACGACGACACCGGGAAGTACTCGGCCGACGGTGGCGCCGTCTTCTTCTCCCAGATGGCGGCCGCCGGCCTGAAGCAGAACGTGATCACGGTGCGCTGGAAGCCGAGCGAACCGCTGACGATTCCCGACCTAGCGGTGCTGGACGTCGCCGTGCCGGCGGCGGTCGCGGCCGGGATCGAGGTCGTGTTCGCGGTGTATCCGTACCCGCCGAGCGAGCTCGAGGTCGGCGGCGTCAGCCACCTCGCGTTCGCAAGCTGGCTCGACGCGCTGGCGCGGTCGTATCCGCAGGTGACGACCTACATCGTCGGCAACGAGCCGAACCTGAACACGTTCTGGCGACCCCAGGGCGGGGGAGGAGGCCGGATCTTCTCGGCTGCCCAGTTCGGCCGGTTCCTCGCTGCCGGCTACGACGCTCTCAAGGCGGTCTCGCCCGAGATCACGGTGCTCGGAGTCGGCAGCTCGCCCCGCGGCGACCGGGCTCCGGGCGCGGCCGGCAAGTCCTCACCGGTGCACTTCCTCGCCGCCCTCGGCGCCTGGTACCGCGCCAGCCTGCGGCCGTTACCGATCATGGACGGCTTCAGCTTCCACCCTTATCCGAACCCGAGCAACTTCACGGTTCCGTTCACGTTCGCCTACGGCTGGCCGAACGCGAGCGTGCAGGAGCTGCACCGGATCAAGCAGGCGCTCTGGGATGCGTTCGATGGAACAGCCCAGCCGACGACGCTGAACGGGCTCGAGCTCTACCTCGACGAGGTCGGCTGGCAGGTCGACACGTCGACGCTCCCGGGCTACACGGACGCCGAGAACGTGCAAGTCACGAGCGAGGTGAACCAGGCGGCGATCTACGCCGACCTCGTCCGCTACGTCGTCTGCGACCCCGATGTGGCGCAACTCAGCTTCTTCGGCTATTACGACGAGCGGAGTCGGCTCGGCTGGCAGGCGGCGCTGCGCCGGAACGACGGCAGCGAGCGGGCCTCGAACGCCGCGGTCGCAGCCGCGATCGCCGAGACGCGCGGCGAGTGCCAGGGGCTCATGCGGACCTGGCGCCCGCTCGCGGAGCCCGCCGGCGCCGCCGTGGTCTTCAAGCCTTCGAGCGGCCTGCGAGCGGGCCTGCGCAACCTCTCGTTCGTGCCGACGGCGGCCGAGGACGTCACCGTCACGGCCGGGATCGTGCCGGCGGGAACGTCTGCCGGCGAGATCGTCGGCCTGCTCGGCAAGGCCGGCTCGGCGATCGCGAACCGCCGCGGGGAGCTGACCGTGGGAGGGATGCTCAGAGGCCGCAAGCGCTACGTGCTCGCGGTCGCGCTGGCCGCGACGCTGAACCCCGATCGCGTCTCCGTCTTCAAGGGTCGGGCCTTCACGGTCGCTGCGGGCTTCCGGCCCGGTCAGCCGTGCCAGCCGTCGCGTGCGGCCGAGTACGAGGCCGACGGCTTCCGCTGCACGAATCTCGCAACCCGTGCGGCGAGCAGGCGGCCGAACTATCGCCTGGCGGTCGTCCGGCGCTGAGACTCTCTTGATGGCGAACACATGTTCGTCCGACTCAGTCTCGTCATTGCGGTTTCCCTTTTCCTCTGGGCGTCGTTCGCTCGCTCCTCCGACGCTTCGGGACCGGAGCGGCGTTACATGGTGCAGCCGACCGACACGCTCTGGTCGATCGCAGCGAGCAGGTACGGCGATCCGCGCGAGGGGGTCTACGAGCTACGCGAGCGGAACGGGCTCGAGGGGACGACGATCGTGCCGGGGCAGGTGTTGATCCTGCCGTAGTTCGCTTGCGCGAGGATCCCAGCAGGGTCGCTTCGCTCCGGGCCCGCTCGTCAAGCGGGGGCCGCCTAGACTTCGGCCATGGACCTCGACGTCGTCTTCGTCGGGACGTCCGGCTCGATGCCCACCGCCCAGCGCGCGCCCACGGCGACGCTCGTCCGGCGCGGTGGCGAGCGGCTCCTGTTCGACTGCGCGGAGGGGACGCAGCGCCAGCTCCTGCGCTCGGACGTCGGCCTCATCGAGCTGCGCGAGGTCTTCCTCACCCACTTCCACGCGGATCATTTCCTCGGCCTGCCCGGGATGCTGAAGACGTTCGCCCTGCGCGGACGCGAGTTGCCGCTGACGATCTACGGCCCACGCGGCCTCGAAGAGCTGATGCGCTCGCTGCGGCGGATCTTCGGCAGGCTGACCTATCCCTACGAGCTCGTCGAGCTCGAGCCGGGAGACGTGCTCGAGCGGAGCGGATACCGACTCGAGCCGTTCGCCGCGCGCCACGGGTACTCGGCGCTCGGCTACGCCCTCGTCGAAGACGAGCGGCCCGGCCGCTTCGACGTCGCAACGGCCGACGACCTCGGCGTCCCGCCCGGACCGGAGCGAGGTGCGCTGCAGCGAGGCGAGCCCGTAACGCTCGCCGACGGAAGGATGGTGGCGGCCGAGCAGGTGCTCGGCCCCGCCCGCGCCGGGCGCACACTCGTCCTCAGCGGCGATACGGCTCCGGCGCGGAGCGTCGCAAACGCGGCCGCAGGCGCGGACGTGCTCGTCCACGAGGCCACCTTCTGCGAGGACGAGGCCGAGCGCGCCCGCGAGACGGACCACTCGACGGCAGCAGAGGCGGCGCGGATCGCACTCGACTCCGGCGTCAGGTTGCTCGCGCTCACCCATCTCTCGAGTCGCTACTCCGCCGGCGACATCGAGCGCGAGGCGCGCGAGATCTTTCCCGAGACGGTTGTCCCGCGCGACTTCGACGTGATCGAGATCCCGTTTCCCGAGCGGGGGCGTCCGGAGCTCGTCAAGAGCGGCGCCCGTTTGCCGCGACACGCCTCGGCTCCCACGAGCTAGCGACGTACGAACTCGAGTCGGGTCGAGCCCAGCAGACCCTCGCTCGCGATCCCGAACTCGCAGATCCCGTCCTCGGTCGCATAGGGCTTCGTCTCGAGGACGCCGCGCCAGACGGTGCCGCCGGGTACCTCGACGACCCGCCGGGTGATCCCGTCGAGGCGGAGTGAGACCGGATTGCCGGCTTTGCCGAGGAGCGTGGCCTCCAACCGTCCTTCCGTGCAGGCGAACACCGTCATGGTCGCGGGGTCGACGATGTCCCCATTCGCGAGCACGCCGGTGGTGACGGTCGCAGCCCGCGTCGGGGGCTCGGGCCGCCAGAGCACGAGGCCGGCGGCGAGCAAACCCTGCTGTCGGATCTCGGCGATCCGCTCGCCGACGAGCGTCACGTTCGTCGGCGCGATCACGGCCGGCGCATCGAGGGGGCCTTCGGCCGAGGCGATCCGACCGTTCGAGCGAGGGAAGATCGGCTGCTGTGGCAGCGGACCCGGCACCGTGCTGCCCGCCAGCGTCCAGACCTCGTCGATCGAGCGATTCCAGTAGAGGTGCTGCCAGACGACCGTCCAGCGCGGCTCGCCCGCGTACAGATACGCCACTCCATCCACGCCGGCGTCGTCCACCCAGCTCGGCGACCCGCCGAGGAGCGCGGTCTCCCGCAAGCCCGACTGACGCTCCGCCTCGCGTGCAGCGACGACCGAGGTGAACGCCAGCGCCACGAGGACGACCGGTGGAAGCAGACCGGCGAAGCGTCGAGGCAGGAGGACGAGTAGCGCGATCGCCGTCGCGACGGCCAGCGCGAAAGCGAGCTCCCTGCTGCCGGCGGCGAGCTCGGAGAGCGGGATCAACTCGAGCGTATCGTGAATCGTGTCGATCTCGGCCAGGCGGCGGATCGGGAGCACCAGCAAGCCTGCCGCCGCCGCGAGCGCGACGAACGAGGTCAGGGGCTGCGGTCGCGGCGCCCCCCGGTCGAGCCAGACCGCGAAGCCGAGCAGCGTCAGCGGGGCCGCCGTCGCGAGATCGCGACCGGCCAGATGTCCGATCTCGCGCGAGGCAAAGACGCCCACCTCGAGCACGAGCCAGGGGATGTACGCGAGCGTGACGGCGAGGAACGCCCGCAGCGCCCGCGGCGTCTCCGGCGCCGGGACGGTGGTGAGCCAGAGTAAGAGCAGCGCGAGCGCCGGCACGATTCCCGAGATCAGGATCACGCCGGCCGCGTGATAGCCGACGAAGCGGGCGGCGGCGCCGAGGTCGTACGAGCCCTCGCCGGCCGCGGCATACGCTCCGAGCGAGCCCGAGCCCGCGAGCACCGCGAGCACGGCCGTCGCGACGGCGACGACTCCGAGTGCGGGCGCGAACCGGCGCAGCACGAAGCGGTCGCGATCGAGCGCCGCCTGGACGAGTACGGCGGTGACGAAGACCGGGACGAAGACGAGCGCCTGGAGTCGCGTGACCACCGCCGCAGTCACGGCCAGGGCGAGCACGGCCTGGCGTCCGGCGGTGGGGCGCTCGAGTGTTCGCGCGAGCGACCAGAGCGCGAGCATCGCGACGGGAAGGAAGAGCGTCTCGCTCATCACGAGCGCCGAATAGCCGAGTGCAGGCAGGGCGAGCGTCAGGGTCGCAGCTGCGAGCGCGTATGGCGCGCGCATCAACCGGCGGCCCCAGAGATAGACGGGAATCGCGGTGCACGAGACGACCAACGCCTGCAGCATGTGGAGGATGGCGTGACCCGTCTCGGCGTCCGCGACGCTGAGGGGCCCACCGACGAGCGCGGGGTAGAGGAGGCTGTAGAAGCCGGTGTCGGCGCCGAGGATCGAGAGCTCCCCACTCTCCCAGAGCGAGCGGCCGAGCAGTGCGTAGACGATCTCGTCGGGGGCGATCCAGGGCGAGTCGACCCCCCGGGCCGCGAGCGACCGCAGCGCGGTGGAAGCGGCGACCAAGCCGGTGAGGACGGCCCACGCGGGGACGCGTTCGAGCCACTTCATTCCGGGCGATGATCGCAAAGACGCGTCGCCGTGCGTCGGTGGGACGGGCGTCCGCCCGTAGGGCTATGCTGCCCGCCGACCCTTTAAGCCGGTCCCGCGAGGCCGGAAAGGAGTGGAGATGAGCACACACGTCCCGAGCCGGCCGGTCGGCACGTCGGTGTCCGAGAAGACGCTGTTGGATCGGGAGGCGCTGGCGCGCACGCTCTCCCGGATCGCGCACGAGCTCATCGAGCGGAACGACGACCTCGAGTCGCTGGCCCTCGTCGGGATCCACACTCGGGGCGTCCCGATTGCGGAGCGGCTGGCGGAGCTGATCGAGGAGCAGAGCGGGGCGGAGGTGGCGCTTGGCGCGGTCGACATCACCTTTCACCGGGACGATCGGTCGGGCAGCGGGCCAAACGGCGGAACCGGCCAGCCGGTCGTGCACGCAACCGACCTCGAGTTCCCGCTCGCCGGCGCCACCTGCGTCCTCGTCGACGACGTGCTCTACACGGGGCGGACGATCCGGGCGGCGATCGAGACGCTCTTCGCCCACGGTCGGCCCGCACGCGTCCAGCTCGCCGTCCTCGTCGACCGCGGCCACCGCGAGCTGCCGATCAGGCCGGACTACGTGGGCAAGAACCTGCCGACCGCACGCAGCGAGCGGATCCAGGTGCAGCTCACGGAGACGGACGGCGTCGACCGGATCCTCCTCGTCAACGTCGCGGAGGAGGCCAGCCGTGCGTGATCCGCGCCATCTGCTCTCGATCGCAGACCTCGACCGGGCCGGCGTGGAGCGGATCCTGGAGACGGCGCGGGCGCTCGACGGCGTCCCCCCCGAGAATCGACCGGCAAAGCTGCCGACGCTCGCCGGCCGGCTCGTGATCACGCTCTTCTACGAGTCCTCGACCCGTACGTCGTCCGGCTTCGAGCTTGCCGCCAGGAGGCTCTCCGCCGACACGATGGCGATCCGATCCGCCGGCTCGTCGGTGGACAAGGGGGAGTCGCTGAAGGACACGGTGCTGACGCTCGCCGCCTACGAGCCCGCCGCGATCGTCGTCCGGCACCCGCAGGTCGGCGCTGCGCGGCTCGCCGCCGCCTACGGTGGAGCCACCGTCGTCAACGCCGGCGACGGAGCGCACCAGCATCCGACCCAGGCCCTGCTCGACCTCTACACGATTCAGACGACATTTGGTCAGACGGTGTTCGGCCGGTTCGAGGGGTTGCACGTGGCGATCGTCGGCGACGTCCTCCACTCGCGGGTCGCGCGCTCCCTCGTCCAGGCGCTCGGGCTCGTCGGCGCCCGGGTGACCCTCGTCGGCCCACCCGCGCTCGTCCCTCGCGGGCTCGAGTCGCCGGGCTGCGAGCGATCGACGGAGATCTCGGCGATCGAGCCGGCCGACATCGTCTACGTCCTACGGATGCAGAAGGAGCGGATGCTCGCAGGAGCCAACTACGTGCCGAGCCTGCGCGAGTACACCGCGCGCTGGGGGATCACGCCGGAGCGGCTGCGGCCCGGGCAGAAGGTGATGCACCCCGGCCCGATCAATCGCGGCGTCGAGCTGGACGCGCGGGTCGCCGACTCGTCCGACTCGCTCGTCGTCGAGCAGGTCCGCTCCGGGCTCGTCGTCCGCATGGCCGTGCTCCACGACCTGCTCGCCCAGGGCGTCCCGGCCGGCGAGATCGCGGCGGTGGCGTAATGCTCGTCTGCCGAAACGGCTACGCCGACTCGCTCACGCTGGAGGGGCGTCTCGTCGGCGATCGTTGCGTCACGGTGACCGTCAGCGAAGGGGTCATAACGCAGATCGAGCCGAACGGCTCGAGCTGCGCTGTGCTCGCGCCCGCCTTCGTCGATCCGCACGTCCATCTCCGGACGCCGGGGCGCGAGGACGAGGAGACGATCGCGAGCGGCACCGCCGCCGCCGCGGCCGGCGGCTACTGCGCGATCCTGGCGATGCCGAACACCGACCCGGTCGTCGACTCGGCCACCGTGCTCCACTCGCTGCGGGCGACGGCGCGCCGCGAGGCGGTGATCCCGGTTGGCTTCATGGCGGCGATCTCGAAGGGCATGGCGGGTGAGGACCTGGCCGAGCTTGGTGAGCTCGGCGACGCCGGCGCAGCAGCCTTCACGGACGACGGCCGGCCGGTCGCCTCGGCCGCGCTCCTGCGGCGGGCGCTCCAGTACGCAGAGGTCACGGCCCGTCCGCTCGCGCTTCATTGCGAGGAGCCCTCGCTCTCGCGCGCCGGGCACATGCACGAGGGGGTCGTCTCGGCCGAGCTCGGGATCGGCGGCTGGCCGTCGCTCGCCGAGAGCATCATGGTCGAGCGGGATCTCGCCGTGGCCGCTCACGAAGCGCGGCCGCTCCACCTGATGCACCTCTCCGCGCGCGGATCGGTCACCGCGCTCCGGCGCGCCCAGGCCGCGGGCGTCGAGGCCACCGCCGAGGTGACGCCGCACCATCTCGTGCTCACCGACGAGGCCGTGCGCTCGCTCGACCCGAACACGAAGATGAACCCGCCGCTCGGGAGCGCATCCGACCGGGAGGCGCTCGTCGGCGCGCTGCGCGACGGGACGATCTCCTGCATCGCCACCGACCACGCCCCCCATTCGCGGGAGGAGAAAGACGTCCCCTTCGAGGCGGCCCCTTTCGGCGTCACAGGACTCGAGACCGCCTTCGCGGCCCTGCACACGCATCTCGTCGCGCCGGGCCTGATCTCGCTCGAGACCCTGCTCGGGCGGATGTCCGCAGGCCCCGCCCGCGCGTTCGGGCTCCCGGAGCCGCAGCTCGAGGTCGGTGTGCGCGCCAACCTCGTCCTGCTCGACCTCGAGACGGAATGGACGGTGACCGAGGGGGGGTTCCGCTCGCGCTCGGCCAACTCGTGGCTGCTCGGGCAGAAGCTCCGCGGCCGGGTCGTGAAGACGGTCGCCGACGGCCGGGTCGTGTTCGGATGAGCGAAGTAGCAGACTGTTACTTGGCTCTCGAGGACGGCACCGTTTTCCGCGGCGAGGCGGTCGGTGCCGAGGGAATCGCGTTCGGCGAGGCGGTCTTCACGACCGCGATGACCGGGTACCAGGAGACGGTCACGGATCCGAGCTACGCCGAGCAGCTCGTCTGCTTCACGGCGCCGATGATCGGCAACTACGGGGTTTCCGCGTCGCGCTCCGAGTCGGCCGGCGCCCACGCGAAGGCGGTTCTGATGCGCGAGGCTCGCGGGCCGGAATGGACGGCTTGGCTCGCCGAGCGCGGGATCGTCGGGATCACGGGCATCGACACGCGCTCGCTCGTGCTGCGGCTTCGCGACGCCGGCGCCATGCGAGCGGTAGCCGTTGCCGGGGACCTCGGTGAGGAGGAGGCGTTGGCCGCCGTGCACGCGCAGCCGAGAATGGACGGCCGCTCGCTGGTCGCCCAAGTCTCGACCAAGGAGCAGTATCTCTTCTCCAACCACTCTGGCGAAGCCAGAGTGACGGTGGCGGTTGTGGACTACGGCTGCAAGCGCTCGATTCTGCGCCGATTGGCGGCCGCCGGGGCACGTGTGGAGGTGTACCCCTACACAACAGGCGCGGACGAGCTCGCGGAGCACGATGCCGTCGTGCTCTCGAACGGCCCGGGCGACCCGGAGCCGCTGCGCGAGGAGGTGCGCACGGTCGAGGAGCTGCTCGGGCGAGTGCCGATCCTCGGGATCTGCCTCGGTCACCAGCTCCTCGGGCTCGCGACCGGGCACGACACCTTCAAGCTTCCCTTCGGCCATCGCGGCGCCAACCACCCGGTGCTCGAGCGGACGACCGGCCGTGTGCTCGTGACGAGCCAGAACCACGGCTTCGCGGTCGCCCCGACCGATGCGCGGGAGGCGACGCACGTCTCGCTCTACGACGGAACCGTCGAGGGCTTCGACTTCCCCGAGCTGCGGGCGCGCTCGGCCCAGTTCCACCCGGAGGCCGGACCAGGCCCGCACGACGGCTGGCCGATCCTGGAGCGCTGGCTCGACGAGGTCAAGTGCGCCTCCTGACGACGCCCTCCGGGACGCTCGTGTCCGCAAAGACGTCGCGATCCGGCGGCCTCGGTCGCGCCCGTGCCACCAGGACGGGCGCTCCCTGCGTCCTTGTCTCGCTCGCTTTGCGGACGCGACCGACGCGACAACGTCATCAGGAGACGCACCGCGCTGCCTAGGCGAGCCGACCTCCGCTCGATCTGCCTGATCGGCTCCGGGCCGATCGTGATCGGCCAGGCCTGCGAGTTCGACTACGCGGGCTGTCAGGCGTTGAAGGTGCTGCGCGAGGACGGATTTCGAACGATCGTCGTCAACTCGAATCCGGCCACGATCATGACCGACCCCGGCTTTGCCGATCGCACGTACCTCGAGCCGCTCGACCTGGAAGGCGTCGCCGACGTGCTCGGCCGGGAGCGACCCGACGCGCTCCTGCCGACACTCGGCGGCCAGACCGCGCTCAACCTCGCAATCGAGCTGGCCGAGGAGGGCGTTCTCGATGCGCTCGGGATCGAGCTCCTCGGCGCCCCGGTCGAGGTGATCAGGCGCGCCGAGGACCGCGAGCTCTTCCGCGACGCTGTCCAGGGCTGCGGCCTCCAGGTTCCCTCGTCCCGCATCGTGACCTCGCTCGACGAGCTCGAAGGCATCGTCCTGCCTGCGGTCGTCAGGCCCGCGTTCACTCTCGGCGGGCATGGCGGCGGCTTCGCCCGATCGCAAGGCGAGCTCCACCGCCAGGTGGAGATCGGCTTGCGAGAAAGCCCGATCCAGCAAGTGCTGGTCGAGCAAAGCTTGTGGGGTTGGGACGAGTTCGAGCTCGAGGTGATCCGCGACCGTCGTGACAACGTCGTCGTCGTCTGCTCGATCGAGAACCTCGACCCGATGGGCGTCCATACGGGCGACTCGGTCACGGTCGCCCCGCAGCTCACCCTCTCCGACGAGGCCTACCAGGAGCTCAGGGACGCGGCCGCCGCCGTGATCCGTGCGGTCGGGGTCGAGACGGGCGGCTCCAACATCCAGTTCGCGCGGCACCGCGAGACCGGCGAGGTGCGCGTGATCGAGATGAACCCGCGCGTCTCGCGCAGCTCCGCGCTCGCCTCCAAGGCGACCGGCTACCCGATCGCGAAGGTCGCGGCGAGGCTCGCTATCGGCTACACGCTCGACGAGATTCCGAACGACCTGACGAGGACGACGCCGGCGAGCTTCGAGCCCACGCTCGACTACGTCGTCGTCAAGCTGCCGCGCTTCGCCTTCGAGAAGTTTCCCGGCGCCGACACGACGCTCGGCACGCAGATGAAATCGGTCGGGGAGGCGATGGGCATCGGTCGCACCTTTCAGGAGGCGTTCTGGAAGGCGTTCGTCAGCCGCGAGCTGGATCGGGCCACGGCTTCGCCATGGCCCGATCTAGAGAACATTCCTGCCGGAGTGCACCCGTGGTTCCGGCGTGAGCTCGAAGAGCTGCGTGTGCAGGGGCTCCGCACGGGGAAGCGCGTCTACCGCCGCGTCGACTCGGTCGCCGGCGAGGTCGCATCCGCGTCCAACTACTACTACTCGACGACGGGCGAGCTCGACGATCCCTTCCAGCGGTCGGAGCGGCCGGTGGTCGTGATTCTCGGCTCCGGCCCGAACCGGATCGGCCAGGGAATCGAGTTCGACTACTGCTGCGTGCATGCCGTCCAGAGCTTCCGCGCCCAGGGGTACGAGGCCGTGCTCGTCAACTGCAACCCCGAGACGGTCTCGACCGACTACGACACCTCCGACCGGCTCTACTTCGAGCCGCTGACCGAGGCCTACGTGCTGCCTGTGCTCGAGCGAGAGCGGCCCGTCGGCGTCGTGACCCAGTTCGGCGGCCAGACGCCCCTGAAGCTTGCGGGTGCGATCGAGGCCGCGGGCTTCAAGCTGCTCGGCACGCCCGTCGAGGCGATCGACCTCGCCGAGGACCGCGAGCGCTTCGGCTCGGTCCTCGCCGAGCTCGGCCTGCGCTGCCCGGAATGGGGAATCGCCGCCCGGCCCGAGGAGGCCATCGAGCTCGCCGAGCGAATCGGCTACCCGGTGCTGCTGCGCCCGAGCTACGTGCTCGGCGGCCGGGCGATGCGGGTCTGCTACGACGCGGCGCAGGTGGGCGAGGCGATGAGGGGAATCGGCGGCGAAGTGCTCGTCGATCGCTTCCTGGAGGGCGCGCTCGAGATCGACGTGGACGCGCTCTGCGACGGTGTCTCGGTTCACATCGGCGCCGTGATGGAGCACGTCGAGGAGGCGGGCGTCCACTCGGGCGACTCCTCCTGTGTGCTCCCGGCACCCTCGCTCGACGCCGAGACCTATCGCGACGTCTGCCGCGTGGTGCGCCGCCTCGGACCCACGCTCGGCGTCGTCGGGCTGTTGAACGTCCAGCTCGCGCTCGCGGACGGCGAGTTGCACGTGCTCGAGGCGAATCCGCGCGCCTCCCGGACGGTGCCGTTCGCCTCGAAGGCGACGGGCCTCAACCTCGTCGACGCGGCAGCGCGACTCGCGGCCGGGGCTCGCCTCCACGAGCTCGACCTCGGCGCCGAGCGCCGTCCGACGCAGGTGAGCGTGAAGGCAGCGGTCTTCCCGTTCGCGCGCTTCCCCGGCTCCGATCCGGTGCTCGGGCCGGAGATGCGCTCGACGGGCGAGGTGATGGCGAGCGCCGACGACCTGCCGACGGCGTTCGCGAAGGCCGAGCGTGCGGCCGGCCGGCCGCTGCCCGCGAGCGGAACGGTGTTCCTCTCCGTCCGCGCGGCGGACAAGTCGGCCGTCGTCGGTGTCGCCACCCGGCTCGCCGACCTCGGCTTCCGGCTCGTCGCAACAGCGGGAACCGCGCGAGCCCTGGGCGCTGCCGGCCTCGAGGTCGAGTGGGTGGACAAGGTCTCGGAGACCAATGGCGATGGCGCGACCGTCGTCGAGCTGATCCGGAGCGGTCGCTGCAACCTCGTCGTCAACACGCCGCAGGGCTCGGGGGCGCGGCGCGACGGCTCGCTGATCCGCGAGGCCGCGCTCGCAGCGCGCGTGCCCTGCATCACGACGCTCGCCGCGGCCGGCCTCGCAGTCGCCGCGATCGCGCACGGCCGTCAGGAGCTTCCCTGCTCGCTCCAGGAGCAGCTCGCCCGGGAGGAGGCCGCCGCCGGCGAGGCGACGCAGGCCGAGAAGGTGGCCGAGAAGGTGGCCGAGAAGGTAGCCGAGAAGGTAGATGGTGCGACGCAGGCTGCATAGGGTCGCCGGCGCCGAGCCGATCGGGCCGTACACGCTCCTCCGGCTCGAGCGCGGCGACAGCGAGCCGGGCGAGCCGGGCCAGTTCTTCATGCTCGAGGCACCGGGCCGGGTGCTCCCGCGGCCGATGAGCCTCTGCCTCGCGACGCGCGCCGAGCTGGCATTTCTGATCGACCCGATCGGCCCCGGCACGAGCGCTCTCTGCGAGCTCGAGCAGGGCGAGGAGTTGCACCTGCTCGGCCCGCTCGGGCACGGCTTCGACCTCGCCGTCGAGCGGCCGTTGCTCGTAGGCGGCGGGATCGGGCTCGCACCGCTCCCGTTCCTCTCGAAACGACTGGCCAGAGCGGGGAAGGGACGACCGCCGGCGATCCTCGGCTTCCGCAGCGAGTGGCATGCCGAGGCCGCCGCGCTCCTGCCGGACGCCGAGGTCTGCATCGAGCCGACGTTCGTCACGGCCCTGCTGCCCGACGAGCGACACGACGTCCTCGCGTGCGGCCCCGAGCCGATGCTGGTGGCGCTGCGGGTGCTCGTGCCCACCGCCCAGCTCGCCTGGGAGTCGCCGATGGCCTGCGGCTACGGCGCCTGCCACGGCTGCGTCGTCGAGCTGGACGGCGAGCTTCGGCGCCTCTGCGTCGACGGCCCCGTCCTTCGTCATGGCGGGACCCATGGTTCCCCCACGAGCCCCCTCCTTCGCCGTGCCGGAACGGCCAGCCGCACCAGGGCTCCCGCCGGCCGCGCTGGTGATTCGGCTTGGTCGGTTCGCCCGTGACGGGTGGTTTGCGCACAGGCGTTCCAGCCGGTGACCGCCGATGTTGTTGAACGCGTCCGGCTGCCTCGATGCCCTGTCGGCGCCGGAGGTTGCACGAAGCCTCGATGGCTATGTGACGAAGACGATCACACCGGAGCCGCGCGAGGGGAACCCGCCCGTACGGATCGCGGAGACCAGGGCGGGGATGCTCAACTCGATCGGCCTTGCCAACCCGGGGCGAGAGCGCTTCCTGGCGCAAACGCTGCCGCGTCTGCGGGATCTCGAGCTGCCGATCTGGGTTTCCGTTGGAGGCTTCTCTGTCGGCGAGTACGCCGAGACGTGTGCCGCGCTCGACGGGGAGGACGGCATCGCGGCGATCGAGCTAAACCTCTCCTGCCCGAACGT
Source organism: Candidatus Gaiellasilicea maunaloa (assembly GCA_024330215.1). GTDB lineage: Bacteria > Actinomycetota > Thermoleophilia > Gaiellales > Gaiellaceae > Gaiellasilicea > Gaiellasilicea maunaloa. The sequence continues at coordinate 7,865 of JANDLU010000024.1, read as the reverse complement.
CGACGAGGCGCCGGAAGGAGCCATCGAGATCGTGGCCGCCTGCCGCGAAGCGACCGATCTGCCGCTCTACGCCAAGCTATCGCCCGCAACGTGGAACATGGCCGAGCACGCACGCGCCGTCGAGTTCGCCGGCGCCGACGGGCTCTCACTCGTGAACACGCTGCGCGGACTGGCGCTCGATCGCAACCTTCGACCGACGCTCGGCACGGGTGGGGGCGGCTATTCCGGCCCGGCGCTGAAGCCCGTCGCGCTCGCCGCCGTCTACGCCTGCGCGAACGCGGTCGAGCTGCCGATCGTCGGCATGGGAGGCGTCCGCACGGGTCTCGACGCGCTCGAGCTGATCGCGGCCGGCGCGAGCTCCGTCGCGCTCGGAACTCTCCTCTTTACGGAGCCGGAGGCGCCTGCTCGGATCCGCGTCGAGCTCGCGGCTGAGGCGGCGGCGCGCAACCTCGCACATCCACTCGCCGCGCGCCGCATGGCTCTGGGATCCTCGCCAGAATCGGTCGTCCGAATTGGCAACGAATTCAGAAAATAGCTGCAAATCGCCGAAAAACACCCTGCTTGACCGCAACGGCGGGGCTGGTAGTATCCCGCGCTCATGGTGACGACCAAGATGCAGGCCCAGGCTCCTCTGCGGTCGCTCGACCAGCGGATGGAAGCTCTGAAACGGGCGAACGACATCCGCGTCAGGCGCGCCAGGCTGAAGAAGGATCTCAAGGACGGCGAGGCTCAGATCGAGTCGATCCTGCTCGACCCGCCCGAGTACGTCTCGACAGCGAAGGTCTTCGACATGCTGATGGCAGTGCCGAAGTTCGGGCGGGTCAAGGCCGCGAGACTTCTGAATCAGTGCCGGATCAGCCAGTCGAAGACGGTGGGCGGCCTCTCCGAGCGCCAGCGGGCCGAGCTCATCGGCCTCTTCAACAGATAGAGATTCTCGTGCCGAGAATCTCTAGGCAAGTGTCGTCGGCGGTCCGGTCGGCCTTGCCGCCTCGCCGGTTCCTCTAGCGTTCTCGACTTGTCGAGAACGCCCGTCTTCGTGATCACCGGCCCCTCGGGAGCCGGCAAGGGGACACTGATCAAGCAGCTGCTCGACCGGCTGCCCGAGCTCGAGGTGGCCGTTTCCGCCACCACCCGGGCGCAGCGTCCGAACGAGGAGGATCGGCGCGACTACCTGTTCCTCACAGAGGAGGAGTTCGTGCACCGGATCGAGGCGGGCGAGTTTCTCGAGGCAGTCGAGTACGTCTCCGGCCACCGCTACGGCACGCTTCGCTCCGAGATCGACCGGATCGCCGACGACGGCCGCGTCTGCGTGCTCGAGCTGGAGATCGACGGTGCGCTGCGCGTGCAGGAGCAGGTCGAAGGCAGTGTCACGCTCTTCATCGCCGCCGACGTACCCGAGCTGGAGCGCCGCCTCGCGGCCCGGGCGACGGAGAGCTCGGGCGAGATCGGGGAGCGGATCGAGCTCGCACGCTGGCAGCTCGAGCAGGCCCACCGCTTCCGCTACATGGTGCGGAACGACAACCTCGAGCGCGCGACGGAGGCGCTCGCGGCCCTCGTCGAGCGGGAGCTCCAGCTCGCAGGTACCATGGCCCGACCATGATCCACCCTCGCATCGACCAGTTGCTGGATACCGAGAACGGCGGCGTCGACTCGCGCTATGCGCTCGTCATCGTCTCCGCCAAGCGCGCTCGCCAGATCAACAACTACCACCACCAGCTCGGCGAGGGCATGGGCTTCGAGGAAGCGCCGCCGCCGCTCGTCGAGTCGCGCTCGAAGAACTACTTGACGATGTCCCTGGAGGAAGTCGCCCAGGGCAAGATCAAGTACGCCTACAACAAACGCTGACGCGTTTGTTCTAGAAGAGCCCCGTCCCGTCTCGGGCACAATGGGGCGATGGCGCGGATTCTCCTCGGGATCACTGGCGGGATCGCGGCCTACAAGGCCTGCGAGCTCGTGCGGCTGCTCGTCCGCGCCGGGCACGAGGTGCTGCCGCTGCCGACACCGGGAGCCGAGCGCTTCGTGGCTGCGGAGACCTTCTACGCGCTCGCGCGCATCGCGCCGCCCGCAGATCCGTATCCGCATCTCGGGCGCGCCGACGCGCTCGTGATCGCGCCGCTGACGGCGAACACGCTCGCGAAGCTCGCGCACGGGCTCGCGGACAACGTCTTGACCGAGGCGGCGCTCGCCCACCGAGGGCCGCTCGTCGTCGCCCCGGCGATGAACACGCGGATGTGGGAGCATCCGGCGACCCAGGCGAACGTGGACGTGCTGCGCGACCGGGGTGCGATCGTCGTCGAGCCCGGCGTGGGCGAGCTCGCCGAGGGTGAGGTCGGGGCGGGCCGGATGGCCGAGCCGGCCGAGATCGCGACGATCGTCGCGCAAGCACTCGTAGGTCTCGAGGGTTCGGCTCTCGAAGCCCGACCGCCTGAAGACTCGGTGCAGTCAGGCGTGAGTGGCGCGCTCGTCGGGAAGCACGTGCTCGTGACCGCCGGCGGGACACGCGAGCCGCTCGACTCCGTCCGCTTCCTCGGGAACCGCTCGTCCGGGAGGATGGGCGTCGCCCTGGCCGCCGAGGCGAGGCGGCGAGGAGCGAAGGTAACGCTCCTCGCGGCCAATCTGACCGTCGATCCTCCCGACGGGGTCCAGATCGTGAACACACCGACGGCAGCCGACGTCGAGCGCGAGACGCATGTCCGCAGCGCCGCGGCGGACGTGGTCGTGATGGCGGCCGCCGTCGCCGACTACCGTCCGGTCGAGCCGTGGGCGGCGAAGCGCCCGAAGGACTCCGTGACCTGGAAGGTCGTGCTCGAGCCGACCGCGGACGTGCTCGCCGGCCTCGGTGCTCGCGAGCGTAACGGTCAGGTGCTCGTCGGCTTCGGCGCGGAGACGGGTGCCGCCGGGCTCGACCGCAAGCGGGCGATGCTCCACGACAAGAACCTCGATCTCGTCGTCTACAACGACGTGAGCCGCGAGGGGACCGGATTCGATGCCGACGAGAACGAGGTCGTCCTGATCACGCGCGCCGGCGAGCGCGCGGTTCCGCGCGCCCCGAAGCCGCTGATCGCGGCAGCCGTCCTCGACGAGGTCGAGCGCCTGCTCGAGCAGTCCAAGCAGGAGGACCGCAGTGGAAGCGCGTAGGGATCCGGCCGGCGAGCCCTCCGGCCGGGCCTCGACCGCCGAGACGCTCGACCGGATCGCGGCCAACATCGCCGTCGTCGTCCATGCCCCCGAGGAGACGCTGCGGCTCTGCGTGCTCTGTCTCGTCGCCGAGGGACACTTGATCGTCGAGGACTTTCCCGGCGTCGGCAAGACGATGCTCGCGAAGGCGCTGGCCCGCTCTGTCGATCTCGAGTTCTCGCGCCTGCAGTTCACCCCGGATCTGCTCCCCTCGGACGTGACCGGCGTCAACGTCTTCAACCAACGCGCGAACGCGTTCGAGTTCCGTGCCGGCCCCGTCTTCGCGAACGTCCTGCTCGTGGACGAGATCAACCGGGCCTCGCCGAAGACCCAGTCTGCGCTGCTCGAGGCGATGCAGGAGATCCAGGTCACGATCGACGGCGAGAGCTATCCGCTCGAGCGCCCGTTCATGGTGCTCGCGACGCAGAACCCGATCGAGTACGAGGGCACCTATCCGCTCCCCGAGGCCCAGCTCGACCGGTTCACGATGCGCCTCTCGCTCGGCTATCCGCCGCTCGCCGACGAGGCGCGGATGCTCGCCGAGCAGACGACCGCGCCGCCCCTCGAGACCCTCCGCCCGGTCGCAACGGCCGAAGAGGTGCTGGCCACGATCGACGAGGCCCGCTCGATCTTCGTCGAGGAGAGCGTGAATCGCTACGTCGTCGCGCTGCTGCGGCATACGCGTGGCAGCTCCCGGCTCGCGCTCGGCGCCAGCCCGCGCTCGGGGATCGCGCTCCTGCGCGTGGCGAAGGCGAGGGCCCTCTCGGCGGGTCGCGACTACGTGTTGCCGGACGACGTCAAGGCGATCGCCGTCCCCGTGCTCAGCCATCGCCTGATCCTCGCGCCGGAGGCTCGCTCCGCCGGCCTGACCGCCGACGAGCTCGTGCGGGAGGCGGTCGAGCAGACGCCCGTGCCGGTATGACGTGCTCGCGGTGAGGAGGCCGCGGTGACCCGTCGCGGCAGGCTTACGCTCGCCGTCGGGCTGCTCGCCTACGGTGTCGCCTGGCTGTTCGGGGCGAACGTGCTCTATCCGGCCGCGACCGGGCTCGTCCTGGCGCCGCTCGCCGCGCGGGCATGGGTGCGACTCGCCTCCGGGCCGATCGCGTTGCAACGGCGCGCAGGCCGCGGGGCCCACGTCGAAGGAGACGACGTCTGGGTCACGATCCAGGCGCACCCGAGCTCGCGGGTACCGCCGCCGTCGCTCGAGATCCGGGAGCACGTCGCCCGCATCGGCGCCCGGAGGACGCCGCTGCGGCGCGACGGGCGCTTCTATCGCGGCACCTACGTCCTCGAGCGCGTGCCCAGGGGCCGGTATGCGGTCGACGAGACGACCGCCGCGATCGAGGATCCATTCGGGCTCGCGCGGAGCGAGGTCGAGCTCCATGCCGGTGGCGCGCTCGTGGTCTATCCGCGCCTCGTCGCGCTCGCGGATCTCTTTTCCGAGAGCGGCGCCCATGCGCAGGACGGCCGTCGGTTGCTGCTGCGCAGACCTTCCGGCTTCGACCTTCACTCGGTGCGCGAGTACGTCGAGGGCGAGTCTCTGCGCAAAGTGCACTGGGCGTCGACCGCGAGGCGCGGCCGGCTGATGGTGAAGGAGCTCGAGGACTCCCCGCGCGACGAGATCGCCGTCGTCCTCGACGCGGACGAGTCGAGCGTCGTCGGCGAGAGCTTCGACGTCGCGGTGCGCGCAGCCGGCTCGATCCTGCATACCCACGCGGCGCGAGGCCGCCGGGCGGTGCTCGCGGTGAACGGCTCGCCGCCCACGAGCGTGCCCGTGGCGTCGCTGGAAGGGGACTGGCTCGCCGCGCTGGAAGCGCTCGCCGCCGCCGAGCCGGGCGCGCCGGTGCCGGTCGTCGAGCTGCTCGCCCGGGAGGGAGGCCCGGCTGCGCGCTCGCTCGAGCTCGTCGTCGTGACGGCGCGGCTCACGCCCGCGCTCGCACGCAAGCTTGGCCAGCGCGCTCAGGCGAGTCATGGCGTCTCGCTCGTCTGGATCGACTCGGCGAGCTTCGCCGGGCGGCCGACCGCAGTCGAGCCGGAGCTGCTGCGTCTCCAGACGGCGGGGATCCCGGTTGCGGTCGTGCGCCGGGGCGACGACCTGCGCGCGGCCCTCGGCGGAACCTCGGCGGCCCGGAGGGCGCATGGGTAGGACGGTCGTCGCCTACTCGCTGCCGGCTGCGCTCGTCGGGCTCGCCTGGCTGCGCCTCGAAGAACCGCGAGCCGCCGGCATCGACGGGCTCTGGGTCGTGCTGCTCGCGCTCGTCCCAGCCCTCCTGCCGACGCTTGCCGCACGGCTCGTCGCCGTCCCCTGGGTGGCGCTCGTCGCGGCCTGGATCGCGTTCGGATCTCCCCAGCCGGACGGCGGGCCGAGGCGCGGCTTCTTCGCCCCGGCACTCGAGAGCTTCGAGGACGGCTTCGCCGGCTACTACGACACCCGCGTCCCGTTCTCGGGGATCGAGTCGCCGTCGATGCACGGCGTGCTCGTGCTCGCGAGCTTCGGCTTCTGCGTCCTGCTCGGGCTTGCGATCGCCTCGCGGCGACCGCTCCCCGCCGTGCTCGTCCTGCTCGCCGGCGCCGGCTGGCCCGCGACCTTGTTGCCCACCGCCGGCCTCGCCTACGGGACGCTGATCCTCGCGGCGGCGCTCTGGCTGCTCGCGTCGCTCCGGCTGACCCGGCCGACTCCCGCGCTCGCCGCAGGACTCGTCGTGATCGTCGCGGCGATCGGGCTCTCGAGCACGGCCGCGATCGCGAAGGACGGCGTCCTCGCCTGGGAGCGCTGGGATCCGTACCGGACCTCCGGCACGCCGGTCGGCGTCGACTACGTCTGGGACGCGAACTACGGCGGGATCGACTTCCCCGACAAGCCGACCGTGGTCCTGCGGATCCGCGCGCCGCAGCGGAGCCTCTACTGGCGCGCGACGACGCTCGACCTGTTCACCGAAGACCGCTGGCTCGAGAACCGCTCGATCACGTCGGTCGGCGTCGCGAACGGCCGCCTTCCGCGCAATCCGCTCCTGGCGCGGGCTGCTTACGATCCTGCCAACTGGATCACGCAGAGGGTGGAAGTCGTGGCGCTCGCCGACGATTCCCTCGTAGCCGCAGCGGAGCCGATCAGCCTCCAGGCGCCGAAGCTCGGTCGCCTTTCCTTCCTGGGCGCTGGTGTTGCCCGGCGAGCTGCCGGAGGACTCGAGCGCGGCCAGACCTACGAGGTGCAGAGCTACGCGCCGCGGCCGGAGCCGGCCGAGCTCGCGCGATCGCGGCCGGTCTATCCGAAGATGTTGGAGCGGTATCTCGAGATTGGCCGGACGCGTGTCTCGCCGTTCGGGACGCCGGGACGGGCACGCGACGTCGCAGCGCTCTTCGAGGACGAGCGGCAGTTCGTGCTCTGGGACTACGAGGGCCTCTACCGGCAGGCGGCGCGGCTCTCTCGCGGCGCGACCGGTCCCTACGGGGCGGCCGTCGCGATCGAGGCGTGGCTGCGGACGACGGGAGGATTCACCTACGACGAGCAACCACCGCCGCCAACGGGAGGCGTCCCGCCGCTCGCGCACTTCGTCGACAGCGGGCGCCGCGGCTACTGCCAGCAGTTCGCCGGCTCGATGGCGCTGATGCTCCGCTTCCTCGGGATTCCGGCCAGAGTGGCCGCGGGATTCACGAGCGGCAAATACCGCAACGGCGTCTGGACGGTCACCGACCACAACGCGCACACGTGGGTCGAGGTCTGGTTCCCCCGCTTCGGGTGGCTCTCGTTCGATCCGACGCCTGGACGCGGCGAGCTCGCAGCGGACTACAGCGCCTCGTCGCCCGCGTTCAACGCGGGCGACGCGAGCGGGATCGCGTTCGGCGACGGCCGGGGTGCGGGCGGCCTCGATCCGGGCGGCGCCCGCGAGCTCGACCGCCTCGACGCCCTGCGGGAGCGGCAGGCCCGGCGGCGGCCCGTCTCGCCTCCCGGCGGGGTGAACACGATCTGGATCCTGCTCGCGGGCGTCCTCGGCGCCGGCGTGTCAGTCGGGCTCGCGAAGCTCGCCTGGCGTCGTTCCCGCTACCTGACGCGCGACCCGCGCCGGTTGGCGGGCGCGGCACGGCGCGAGCTCGCCGACTTCCTCGCCGACCAGGGCATCTCCGTCGGCGCGAGCGCGACCGGTGAGGAGCTGCACGAGCTCGTCCGCGCCGAGTTCGGCGTCGACGGTCGATCGTTCTCCCGGGCGGTCGGCGAGGCTCGTTTCGGTCCGCCGGCCCTGGCCGCTGCTGCGGCGGTCGGCTCGCGTCGAGAGCTGCGTGCGCTCCTGCGCCGCATCCGGCGCGGGCTGACCCGGGTGCAGCGTCTCCGCGGCTTCGTCGCGCTTCGCTCGCTCCGCGCGTGAGCCTTCCCGCGGTCGTGCTGGCGGCGGGCGTGGGCAGCCGGCTGCGACCGCTCACCGGGCACTTCCCCAAGCCGCTGCTCCCCGTCGACGGCCGGCCCGTGCTCGCGCTCCTCCTGCGCGAGCTCGCGGCGGCCGAGTGCCCGCACGTGACGCTCGTCACCGGCTATCTCGCCGAGCAGGTCGAGCGCTTCGCCGGCGACGGCTCGGCCTTCGGCCTCTCGCTCTCGACGGCGCGGCAGGCGGGTCCGCACGGCTCGGCGGATGGCGTCGTCGCCGCGCGAGCAGCGGCGCCGTACCTCGTCCTCGGTGCGGACACCGTTTTCGCGT
>JANDLU010000023.1 GCA_024330215.1 Candidatus Gaiellasilicea maunaloa | reverse complement strand
CTCAGCGAGCCGCTGGTGGTCAACCATCTGGCCACCACCCTCCCGGCCGGCGCCATCCTGGTCGTGGCCTCCTCGATGCCGGTACGCGACGTCGAGGCCTTCACGCCCACGCGCGACGACCCGCCGCGCGTCCTGGCCAACCGGGGCGCCAACGGGATCGACGGGACGGTGGCCACGGCGCTGGGCGTCGCCGCCGTCCACGACGGCCCGGTGGTGCTGCTGATCGGCGACGTCGCGCTGGTCCACGACCTGGGCGGTCTGGCCGCGCTGGCCCGCGCCCACCGCCCGCTCACGATCGTCCTGGTCGACAACGGCGGCGGCGGGATCTTCGACGCGCTGCCCGTCGCGGCGGCGACGGACGCCTTCGAGGAGCACGTCGCAACGCCGACCGGGATCGACTTCGCGGCGGCCGCTGCCATGGCCGGGATCGCCTACCGCCTCGTGGAGGCTCCCCAGCACCTGCGCCCGGCCTTCGAGACCACGCTCCTGCACGTGCGCACCGACCGCGCCGAGAGCCTCGCGCTGCGCCGGCGCTGCGTGGCGGCGGTGCAGGCGGCGATCAAGCCGACCGACGGCGACTCAACCCCACGGCGCGCCGGCCACGAGGGCTGGGACCCCGAGACCTACCTGGCCTGGATGCGACGGGAGGGCGTGCCCGGCTACGACCGGTTGCAGGAGACGGCCGTCGCCGCGACCCGCGAGCTGCCCGCACGCTCGATCCTCGAGCTGGGGACCGGCACCGGCGAGACGGCGCGGCGCCTCCTCGAGGCCCACCCCGACGCGGTGCTGGTGGGCGTGGACGCCAACTCCGCGATGCTCGTCGCCGCGCGCGAGCGCCTCGATCCCGACCGCGTGCGCCTCGAGCTGCGCCGCCTCGAGGACCCCGTCCCCGACGGCCTCTTCGACCTCGTGGTCTCGGCGCTCGCGGTCCACCACCTGCAGGGGCCCGAGAAGGCCGACCTGTTTCGCCGCGTGCGCGCGGCGCTCGCGCCCGGCGGGCGGTTCGTCCTCGCCGACGTGGTCGTGCCCGGGGATGTGGGCGAGGGCTCGACACCGCTCAGCGACGTCGACTTTCCCAGCACGGTCGCGGAGCAGCTCGGCTGGCTCGCCGAAGCCGGCTTCGAGGCCGTGGTCCGCTGGCGTGAGCGCGATCTGGCCGTCCTCGTGGGTCACGCGCCATGACCTGTCCTGTCCTGGTGTCGTCCTGCGACACCAGAGCGGGACAGATGCGCCCGATCAGGCCGCCAGGACCGGAAGCAGCGCCTGCAGCTTGATCTCGGTCTCGGCCAGCTCGGCGGCCGGGTCGGAGTCGCGCACGACGCCGACGCCCGCGTAGCAGCGGGCGACCGTGCCCTCCAGCAGCGCGGAGCGAAGCGCGACGCAGAACTCGCCGTCCTCGTTGGCGTCCGTCCACCCCACCGGGCCGGAGGAAGTCCCGCTGGAGCAGGTCGTCGAGCACCGGCTCGAGCTCCTCGAGCTCCGGCGCGAGCCGCGAGAGCGCGCCTTCCCAGAAGATCCGGCCGATCACGGAGGCGCGCTGGAGCAACGTCTTCTCTGCGCGCGGCAGTCGGTCGATCCTTGCTGCGATCATCGCCTGGAGCGTGTCCGGGATCCGCTTTGCCGAGGTGCCGCCCTCGAGCAGCATCCGGATCGTCTCCTCGACGAAGAGCGGGTTGCCTTCGGTCTTCTCGAGCAGGGAGCGGCGATCGGTTGCCGAGAGCTCACGTTCGGCGAGAAGCGCGTCGACAAGCGCCTCGCTCTCGAGCGGCGGCAGCGGCTCGAGCTCGATCGCGGTCGCGCGCACACGTCCGCCGCCCCAGCCGGGACGGAGATCGAGCAGCTCCGGGCGGGCGAGGCAGACGATCAGGAGCGGCGCGTCCTTGACGCGCTCGGCGAGATGCTCGACGAGCTCGAGGAGCGAATCCTCGGCCCAGTGAACGTCCTCGAAGACGAGGATCAGCGGCTGCGCCGACGCGAGCTCGGCAGCCCACTCGCGCGCAGCCCAGGCGATCTCCTGCTGGCTGCGCTCGGCCTCGATTCCCTCGAGCACGCCGACCGCAAGCGCGAGGAGATCGGCCACGGCGTCGTCGCCGCAGGCCGCCTGGAGCTTCGCGACCGCCTCCTGAACGGGATCGTCGTCCGTGATCCCGGCCGCGACCTTGACCATCTCGGCGATCGGCCAGTAGGTGATCCCCTCGCCGTAGGGCAGGGAGCGACCGGCGAGGACGGTCGCTCCTTCGACGCCCGCGGCGAACTCGCGCACGAGGCGGCTCTTGCCGACCCCGGGCTCGCCGTAGATCGTGAACAGGTGGGCGCGGCGGTCGCGCACGGTGCGCGCGAACGTCGTGTGGAGCAGCTCGAGCTCGAACTCGCGGCCGACAAATGGAGCCGAGACGCTCGCCGGCCGGTCGGCCGAGTCGAGCACGCCGAGCAGCCGAAAGACGGGGAGCGGGTCGCCGAACCCCTTCAGGTCGAGGATGCCGCAATCCTCCGTGACCACGCGCGAGAGCGTCAGCCGGTACGCGAACGGCCCGAGCAGCGTCTCGCCGGGTTGGGCGAGCTGCTGCAGGCGTGCCGCGACGTTGACCGCCTCGCCCGTCGCGAACGTCGACTCGGACTCGTCGGCGACGACCTCGCCCGACTCGATCCCGATCCGCGCCTCGAGCCCGAGCCCGTGCACCGAGTCCATGATCGCCTCGGCGGCGCGGACGCTGCGCTCGGCGTCGTCCTCGTGCGCCTGCGGCACTCCGAACGCGGCCATCACGGCGTCGCCCGCGAACTTCTCCACGATCCCGCCATGGCGCGTGATGCACGTCGAGACGTGCTCGAAGAACGAGGTCACGCGCCTCCGGACGACCTCCGGATCGCGGGAGGAGACGAGCTCCGTCGAGCCGACCAGGTCGACGAAGAGCACGGTCGCGAGCTTCCGTTCCACCCTTCGATTGTAGTGACGGGACGTACGCGCCGAGCGTGCGCGGGCTACCAGGTGTCGACGTCCTGGAAGGGCTGGACGCGCGTGGCGACTCGCCGGAGCACACGGCCGCTCGCGAGGTCGGCGACGACCGTGCGGCCGTCCGAGCGGGGAACGTAGAGATACGGGCCGGTCGTCCTGATCACGCCGAGCTGGAGCGATTCTTCGATTCCGTAGCGCCTGGCGCCGTCGCTGCCGTAGGCGGTGACGCCGTTGCGGCGGACGCCGACGACGACGCCCGCCGCGGCGCGGAACGAGTCGATCTCGCGGTCGAGCAGGCGTCGCTCCCACGTGGCCGCGTCGACGAGCCAGAGTCCGATCGCCTTCGCCGCCCTCGGGCCGCGGGTCGGCTTCTCCCAGCCGGAGAGGGCGAGCGTGCCGGGCGCGACGAGCTTGAGCTGGCGCCGCGACCACGGGCTCCCGATCTTGGCGACCTCGGCCGGAGTGCGCAGCGGGCGACAGGCGATCGCGAGCGAGCCGAGCTCGACCGCGCAGAGCTCGCCGTCGCCGTCGGCGAGCCACGACCGCTCGCCGTCCGGGGAGACGGCCAGGCCCGGCTCGGCCATCCGGACGACCTCTCCGCCGCGGCGCTGCCAGCCGCCCGCGATCCGCTCGACGCGGGTCGAGCGCGCTCGGCCGTCGGCGTCGATCACGTTCAGGCGGATCGGACCGACCTGCCCCGAAGGCCATTCGACGGCGACGACCCGGCCGTTCGCGAGACGCGGATCGACGAGCTCACCGCGATAGCGCAGCGTGCGGGTCACCGTCCGCGTCGATGGATCGAGCCAGACCAGCTTCGAGCCGCGGGACAGGTCGACGAGCGCGACGAGGCCACGAGGAGTCCAGCGCAGCCACTGCACCTCACCTTCCGCCGCGAGCGTCGCCTGCCCGGTCGCGCGCATCCGTCCGAGGTCGACGAATCGCACGACGGGACGTTCCTGCGACACGAGCGCAAGCGTCGATCCGTCGGGTGAGATCGCCCGATCTGCGTTGAAGACGCCGACGCGAAGTGGCCGGCCGACCGGTCGGAGCGTCGCCGGGTCGACCTGCGAGAGCGTCGCGTCGGCCTGGGAGCCGCTGAGGCCGTAGAAGCGCGCGTCCCCGGAGCCTCCTTCGGTCGCGACCACTCCAGTGACTATTGCTGCCACCAGGACCGCGCGTAGGATCGATGTCACCAAGCGCCGCTCCCTTGCTCGACCGACGGTTTTCCGGAGCATACGACGTCCGTTGCGGCGAGCCGGCGGGCCCTCGCCGGCTCAGACGCTCTCGGAACGAGGCGACGAGTCGCGTCGGATGAGCAGCGCCGCTGTCACCGCGAGCGCCGCGCCGATCAACAGCGAGCCGCCGACGAGCTGCCAGTCGAGGCCAACGCCGGCGGAGCGGTCGAGGCTCGAGCGGGCTTCGATCGCGCGGGCTAGCGACGGCGAGATCTTCACCCACTCCAGGTTGCGTCTGAGGATGTCGCTGCCGGGCGAGTAACGAAGGGTCGAGAGCGACCAGGGATTCTCGTGCGCGGACCGGAACTCGATTCGTTCCCAGTCGGCTTCCTCGAGATCCGTGCGCCCCGGATCCTGGATCGTGAAGAGCCGCTCGTACGACCTCGGTTGCGAGACTCCGGTCCCGCCCACGACAACCTCTTCGAACCGCGGCCGCTGGAACGGCCGCAGCCCGCGCGCGATCCGCTCGAACGTCGTGACGGCGGCCGGCGGCGTCACTGACCACTGAAAGCCGGCCTCACTCCAGGAGCTGGCGGTCATCCGTGCGCTCGGCACGTAGAACGCCGTCTCCGGCGGATGGCTCCCCTTGCGGCCGTAGCTGATCTCGACAGCGTAGAACGAGCTCGGGGACGGCATCGACGCGCCCGGAGAACCGGTGAGTGCCGTACGCGGCCGGGTGAGCTCGCTGCACCCGTCCGCACCGCAGACGACCACGCGTGCGATCTCCTTTGGATACGCGCTCGACGGAGCGGCTAGTGACGCACAGAAAGCCAGGAGAGCCAGGGCAAGCGCTCTGGTCATACGCGTTCTACACCGCAGTCACCGAGACGGTTCCCATAGCATCGCGCCGTGCTCGACCCGAAGGTCTTCAAGGCATACGACATCCGCGGCGTTCATCCCGACGAGCTCGACGAGGAGGGCGCGTACGCGATCGGGCGTGCGTTCGTCGAGCAGTTCGAGCCGCGCTCGATCGCGGTCGGGCGTGACATGCGCAGCTCGTCGCCCACGATGGCCGCGGCGCTGATCGACGGCGCCGCCGACGTCGGTGCGGACGTGCTCGACCTCGGGCTCGTGGGAACGGAGATGGTCTATTTCGCCGTCGGCGATCTCGGTCTCGACGGCGGCGTCTGCGTGACCGCCTCGCACAACCCGAAGGAATACACGGGGATGAAGATCGTCCGCGCTGGGGCGCTCCCGGTCGGCGGCGAATCGGGCCTCTTCGGGGTGCGCGACCGCGCGCTAGAGCTTGTGCGCAATGAACACAAGCCTTCGTCCTCGGCTCGCGGCTCGATTCGGCAGGAGGACATCTGGGCCGGGTTCGTCGAGAAGGTGCTCTCATTCGTCGACATCGAGGCGGTCAAGCCGTTGCGGGTCGTGATCGACGCGGCGAACGGGATGGCCGGGACGATGCTCCCGCCCATTCTCGCGCGCCTGCCGATCGAGGCCGTCCGCTGCTACTTCGAGCCCGACGGCACCTTCCCGAACCACGAGCCGAACCCGCTCCTGCCCGAGAACCGCGAGTTCATCGTCGCGCGCACGCGGGAGGCCGAGGCCGATCTCGGGGTCGCGTACGACGGCGACGCCGACCGCTGCTTCTTCGTCGATGACATGGGCGAGTTCGTCCCGGGCGACTTTGTGACCGCCCTGCTCGCCCAGTCCGTGCTCGAGAAGAACCCGGGTGGCAAGGTGATCTACGACGTGCGCGCAAGCTGGGCGGTGCCGAAGACGATCGAGGAGGCGGGCGGGGTCGCGCTCGTCAACCGCGTCGGGCACGCCTACATCAAGCACCGCATGCGCGAGGAGGGCGCCGTCTTCGGCGGCGAGGTCTCCGCTCACTACTACTTCCGCGACTTCACCCAGGCCGACTCGGGCATCGTCCCGTTCCTGCTCATGCTCGAGCTGATCTCGAAGCGCAGACAGAAGCTCTCCGCGATCCTGCGCCCATTCCGCGAGCGCTACTTCCTGACCGGCGAGCTCAACACTCCGGTCGCCGACACCGCGCGCACGCTCGCGGAGCTGGAGGGGCGCTACGCGCACGGGCGGATCAGCCACCTCGACGGGATCTCGGTCGAGTACAGCGATTGGCACTTCAACGTCCGCCCGTCGAACACCGAGCCGCTGCTCCGGCTCAACCTGGAAGCGCTCTCCGAGGAGCTGCTGGAGGAGAAGCGCGACGAGGTGATCGGACTGATCCGGGGATGACCATCGAGCTAGGTCGCGTCACCGACCGGAAGCCTCCGTTCAAGTACTCGGCGATCGCGCGCGTCTGGTTCTCGGACACGGACGCGCAGGGGATCGTCTACTACGGCCGCTACCTCCCCTACTTCGACCACGCGCGCACCGAGTACCACCGCCATCTCGGGCTAGCGGGCGAGTGGATCGCGGGCCATGATTTCGTCCTCCGCGCCTCGAACGTCGAGTACCACGCCCCCGCACGCTTCGACGACCTGCTCGAGATCTTCGTCCGGCTCGCCCGGATCGGTCGCACGAGCGCGACCTACGAGTGCGCGGCCTACCGGATGGACGAGGACGCGCTGATGGTGACCGCTGCGCAGACGCTCGTCCTCGTCGAGCGGGAGGCGAGACGAGCGGCGGAGATTCCGGACTCCTACCGCGAGGCGATCCGGACCTTCGAAGGCGAGGATCTCGAGGCCTGACGCGCGGCGCGCACGCACAGACCTTGTGCGCAATGAACACAATCCTGCTTCCGTTGCGGGTGCGCGCCCGTTCGAGGATCGCCATCGAACGGGCGCCGCAGAGACCCGCATCCCCCTCCCCTGGCCGCGCTCTCACTTCTAGTCGGATCCGAGCGTCCTGCCATCCCCCGATCGAGGGGGACGGCCCGCTCGCGAGACGATCCCTCGATCGAGGGTTCGCCGAGTTCAGCGCGGGATCGCTCTCTCAGGAACTTCTTAGGCCCCGGCCGCACAATGAGCGGATGAGGATCCTGGTCGTCGACGACGATGCTGCGGTGCGCGAGTCGCTGCGGCGCGCGCTCGGGCTCGAGCGCTACGAGGTCGAGCTTGCCGGCGACGGCGTCGAGGCGCTCGCGCGGATCGCCCGCGAGCCCGACATCGACGCGGTCGTGCTGGACGTCTCGATGCCGTGCCTCGATGGACTCGAGGTGTGCCGGCGGCTACGAAGCGACGGAAACCCCATACCGATCTTGATGCTGACCGCGCGCGACGAGGTCGCCGATCGGGTCGCAGGGCTCGACGCCGGTGCGGACGACTACGTCGTCAAGCCGTTCGCGCTCGAGGAGCTGCTTGCCCGCCTGCGCGCGCTGCTGCGCCGCACCGCGCCGGACGACGGCGCCGTCCTCCAGTTCGCCGACCTCGAGCTCGACCCGGCCACACGGCTCGCAACGCGCGCACGCTCTCAGATCGAGCTGACGCGAACCGAGTTCTCGCTGCTCGAGCTCTTCCTCCGCAACCCACGCCAGGTGCTGACACGCTCGGTGATCTTCGAGCGCGTCTGGGGCTACGACTTCGGCTTCGGCTCGAACTCGCTCGACGTCTACATCGGCTACCTGCGCCGGAAGACCGAGGCGGGCGGGAAGCCGAGGCTGATCCAGACGATCCGCGGCGTCGGCTACGCCCTCCGCGAGCAGTGAGCTTCCGCGCCCGGCTGACGCTGGCCGTGGCGCTGGCCGTGGCGCTGGCCGTGGCGGGAGCCTCGGCGATCACCTACGTACTCGTCCGCGGCGAGCTCCGCAGCGAGGTCGACGACGCCTTGCGGGACCGCGTGAGCAGCGTGCGGCTGCGCGTCGTGAACGACTCGTCCGGCAATCCCTTCCTCGACCTTCCACCGACGCGCTTCGGAGGAGCGGAGGGAATCACGCAGCTCGTCACCTCGAAGGGCTCTGCGATCCAGTCACCAGCCGCACGCGTCGAGCTGCCGGTGAGTGAGCGAGCGCGACTGACCGCCGCCGGCAAGCGCGGCTCGTTCTTCGCCGATGCGACGGTCGCGGGAACGCACCTGCGCGTTTACACATTGCCGGTCGACCGCCCCGGGCTCGCGCTCCAGATTGCGCGCCCGCTCGACGAGGTGGATGCGGCTCTCGAACGGATCCGCGGCCTGCTGGTGCTGATCGCAGCCGGCGGAATCGCGCTCGCGGCAGGACTCGGGCTTGTCGTCTCGCGCGCTGTGCTTGCTCCCGTTCAGCGCCTGACGCGCGCGGCCGAGGACGTCACGGAGACCCGGGATCTCTCACGCCGGATCGACGATCATGGAAGCGACGAGCTCGCGCGCCTCGCTTCGACGTTCAACACGATGCTCGCTGCGCTCGGGGACTCGGCGCGGGCGCAGCGTCAGCTCGTCTCGGACGCGTCGCACGAGCTCCGGACGCCCTTGACGAGCCTGCGCACGAACATCGAGGTTCTGAGCCGGGACGTGACCCTGCCGCCCGGCGAGCGGGAGCAGCTCCTGCGGGACGTGACCGAGCAGCTCGGCGAGATGACCGCGTTGATCGCGGAGCTCGTCGAGCTGGCCCGCGGCGATCAGGCTCCGGTCGAGCCCGAGGACGTTCGGCTGGACCTGGCGACGGCGGACGCGATCGCGCGCACGCGCCGGAACCGGCCGGGAGTGACATTCGCGAGCGAGCTGGACGAATCGCTGATCCGGGGGGTTCCCGCGACGATCGAGCGGGCGATCTCGAACCTGCTCGACAATGCGGCCAAGTGGAGCCCCGCGGGCGGCGAGGTGGAGGTAACCGTGCGCGAGGGCGAGGTGACCGTGCGCGACCACGGGCCGGGAATCGGCGAGGAGGATCTTCCGTTCGTCTTCGACCGCTTCTATCGCGCCGCGACGGCGAGAAGCATGCCGGGTTCGGGGCTCGGGTTGGCGATCGTCCGTCAGGTGGCCGAGGCGCACGGCGGCGCCGTCAGCGCCGAGGCCGCGGAGGGCGGCGGAACGCGGCTGCGGCTGCGCCTCCGGCCCGAGACGTCGAAGTCTTAGGCGATCCTTAGACCGATCTCAGACCCGCCTTAGACGGCGGTGGTCTCCTGGAGTCATCATCGCCAGCGAAAGGAAACCTGAGATGAAGAACCCGTTCAAGCACCCCCGCGCCGGAGCCGCCGCCCTCGTCGCGGCGGTATTCCTCGGAGCCGGAGGCGGTGCCGTCGCAGTCTCGGCGCTCGACTCTGGCGAGACGGTCGTTCGTCAAGTCACGGTCGGCCGGTCGGCGCAGCAAGCGGCGAGCTCGACCTCGACCGTGGGCGAGATCTACGAGCGCAGCGCCCAGAGCGTCGTCGAGATCGCCGTCGGCGGAGAGAGCGGGCCTCAGTCGCAGGGCTCCGGCTTCGTCTACGACGACGGCCATGTGATTACGAACCAGCACGTCGTCGCCGGCGCGAGCACGGTGTCCGTCAAGTTCGCCGACGGCTCGACCTACGAGGCGACCGTGGTCGGCAGCGATCCATCCACCGACCTCGCGGTGCTCGACGTCGATGCGCCGGCTTCCGCGTTGCAGCCGCTCGCGCTCGCCGATTCGGGCGACGTCGAGGTCGGCGACGGAGTGATCGCGATCGGCAGCCCGTTCGGTCTCGATCAGACCGTCACAACCGGGATCGTCAGCGCCCTTCATCGCCAGATCAACTCGCCGAACGACTTCGCGATCGACGACGCGATCCAGACCGACGCAGCGATCAACCACGGCAACTCCGGCGGCCCGCTGCTCGATCTCGACGGGCGCGTGATCGGGGTCAACTCCCAGATCGAGAGTCGGTCGGGCGGCAACGACGGCGTCGGCTTCGCGGTTCCCTCGGACACAGTGGCACGGATCGCGGCAGAGCTGATCGCGGACGGGAAGGTCGAGCACGCCTACCTCGGCGTCGCGACGGAAGACGCGACGGACGGAGACGGCGTCCGACTCGCCCAGGTTCGCCCGGGCACCCCGGCCGCCGCAGCCGGCCTTCGCGACGGCGACATGGTCACCGAGATCGACGGCGAGCCGGTCGACGCGGCCGACGGGCTGCGCCGGCTGATCGATGCAAGGCGTCCGGGCGACTCCGTCGAGCTGACGATCGTCCGGAGCGGCGACGAACGCACTGTCGAGGTCGAGCTCGGCGCTCGCCCGGCGGCCTGACGCACACCACCGACCGAAAGGAGCACACGCAATGAGGAGAAGGACGAGACGAACGCTGATGGCGGGTGCGGGCGCCGCGCTCGCCGTCGTCGGCGGCGGAGCCGCCTTCGCGGCGCAATCGAGCGGGGACCCGAGCGCCGAGAGCAAGTCCGTCGTGAACGACGCGGCGAAGCAGCTCGGCGTCGACCCGGAGAAGCTCAGCCGCGCGCTCGAGCAGGCGCTTGCGAATCGCGTCGACGCGGCCGTCAAGGCCGGACGCCTGACGGAGGCACAAGGCAAGGAGTTGAAGGCGCGGATCGAGGCGGACGCCTTCCCGGTCTTCGGCGGCCGCGGCTTCGGGTCCGGCAGGCACCACGATCGCGGCCTCGGTCATCTCGACGCGGCCGCGTCGTATCTCGGCGTCACCGAGGAGGCGCTCCGGACGAGCATCCGGGAAGGCAAGACGCTCGCCCAGGTCGCGAACGAAAAGGGCGAGTCGATCGACGGACTCGTGGCCGCGATCGTCGCCGACAAGACGAAGAAGCTCGATGCGGCCTTGGCGAGGGGACGGCTGACGAAGCTGCGGCGCGACGAGCTCGTCTCGGGTCTCGAGGAGCGGATCACGGTGCTCGTGAACAGCGAGCACCTCCGCGGCGGGCGAAGCTTCCGCCGTAACCACGGCCTCGGCCCTCGGGAACACCCGGCTCCACAGGCGGGCTAGCCGACCGTCAGCCTACGATTCTCGACCGGCCGGCCCCCGAAGCCGCCGTTCCCGATCGCCGTTCCATCATCGAGCGTGGCCGTCCAGACCCAGAAGCCGCGGGCGCCGGGATCGGCCCGCAGCCGCCTGACGAAGAGCTCCCGCGCGTCCTCGTCCTCCGGATCCCACCTAATCGACTCCAGCTCGTCGGCGTCGAGCGCCGTCAGCGTCAGCCGCGATCCCCGAAGCCTCAAGCCCTCTGAATCCTCAGGTCGGCGTGACCCGATACGCGTCGAACACCGCGTCGAGGTTGCGCAGCGCGGTCAAGAGCGTCCGCAGCTCCTTCACCTCGCCCACCTCGACCGTGTACCAGTTGCGCGCCATCCCGTCCTCGACGACACCGCCGTAGGAGACGATGTTCGCTCCGTGCTCGGCGAACGTCCGCGCGACGTCCTCGAGCAGCCGCGGTCGATCGAACGAGTCGACGGCGATCGCGACGCGGAAGCTCGTCGTGGTGCCGCCGTCCCACTCGACGGGCGTGAAGCGCTCCGGGTTCCGCATCAGTGCGCGCACGTTCGGGCAATCCTCGCGGTGGATCGTGATCCCGCGCCCCAGCGAGATGTAGCCGAGGATCGGATCGCCGGGCACGGGCGTGCAGCACTTGGCCATCCGCACGAGTACGTCCTCGACGCCCGTTACCTTGATCCCGAGCGTGTCGCCGGCGACCGTCGAGCGGGCACGCGGCGCCTTCAGCGGGACGGCCGGCTCCTCGGCGACCGTGTCGGTCTTCAGGCGCTGCAGCACCTTGTTCACGATCTGGCCGGACTGGAGCTTCCCGGCGCCGAGCGCGACGTAGAAGTCGTCGGCCTTCTTGAAGCCGGTCTCGCGGATCACCTGGGCGAGGACCGCCGACCCCTGGAGCTTGCGATAGGGCAAGCTCTGCGCCTTCAGCGCCTGGTCGAGGATCTCGCGGCCCTTCTGCTCGGTCTCGCCCCTCGTCTCGCGCTGGAAGAACTGGCGAATCTTGTTCCGGGCGCGCGAGGAGGCCGCGAGCGACATCCAGTCGCGCGACGGCCCCCGGCCGGACTTCGAGGTGAGGATCTCGACGAAGTCGCCGTTCTTCAGCCTGTAGTGGAGCGGCACGATTCGGCCGTTGATCTTGGCACCGACCGTCTTGTGGCCGACGTCGGTGTGGACGGCGTACGCGAAGTCGATCGGCGTCGCGCCGGTCGGAAGGGTCTTCACCTCGCCCTTCGGCGTGAACACGTAGACCTCGTCGTCGAAGAGGTCGGTGCGAAACGTCTTCATGAACTCGCGCGGATCGGCCTCGTCCTGCTGCCAGTCGAGGAGCGAGCGCACCCAGGCGAGCCACTCGTCGTCGGCCTTGCCCTTGCCGCGCTTGTAGAGCCAGTGGGCAGCGATCCCGTACTCGGCCTCCTCGTGCATCTCGCGCGTGCGCACCTGGATCTCGAGCGGCGTCCCCTCGGGCCCGATCACGGTCGTGTGCAGGGAGCGGTAGCGGTTGAACTTCGGCATCGCGATGAAGTCCTTGAAGCGCCCGGGCATCGGCTTCCAGAGCGCGTGGATCAGCCCGAGGGCGCCGTAGCAGTCGCGCGTCCCCTCGTCCCCCGAGCGCTCGACGGTCACCCGCATCGCCGTCAGGTCGTAGATCTCGTTGAACTCGCGGCCCTTCTTGGCCATCTTGTCGTAGATCGAGTAGAAGTGCTTCGCGCGGCCCGAGATGTCGGCCGGGATGTCGACCTTGTCGAGCTCGGCCTTCAACACCTGCCCGGCGAGCGCGACCTGCGACTCGCGATCGTCGCGCCGGTCGGCGACCATCTCCCGGATCTCGGCGTACTTGCGCGGGTGCAGGACCTCGAACGAGCGATCCTCCAGCTCCCATTTGAGCGCGTGGATCCCGAGGCGATGGGCGAGCGGCGCGTAGACCTCGAGCGTCTCCTTCGCCTTGCGCACCTGGGTCTGCTTGCCCTGGTACTCGATCGTACGCATGTTGTGAAGCCGGTCGGCGAGCTTGATCAGGATCACGCGGACGTCCTGCGCCATCGCGACGATCATCTTGCGGTAGTTCTCGGCCTCCGCCTGCTCGCGGCTCTGAAAGCTCGTCCGCGTCAGCTTGGTGACGCCCTCGACGAGAACTGCGATCTCGTCCCCGAACTCGGCGCGGAGATCGTCGAGCTCGACCTCGGTGTCCTCGACGACGTCGTGGAGGAGCGCAGCGGCGACCGATTGCTCGTCCAGGTGCAACTCCGCGCAGATCTTGGCGGCGCCCCACGGGTGATGGACGAACGGCTCCCCCGAGCGGCGGACCTGGCCCTCGTGGGCGGCGGCGGCGAAGTGGAAGGCGCGAGCGAGCAGCTCCTTGTCGACGCCGGGGTTGTACGCCTCGGCAGCCGCGATCAGCTCGTCGACGAGGTCCTGGTGATGCCGTTCGACGTCGAGCACGGCCATGCATTCAGTGTACTCAGCACCTTTCCGATCGAACTCCCCCGGAGGAGTACGCGTTGCGATGCGGAATGGTGACGCCCGTGCTCCGCCGCCGCAGACAGATCAGGAAGGCAACGCAACTAGCTCGGCTACTCGTCGAGCTCGACGATGTCGCCCGCGAGCGGCGGCGGCTCCTGCCACGGCGGACGCTGCGCGCCTCGCTAGGCGGCGCGCGGTAGGGCTTCGAGCGCGGTCCCGGCCAGCAGCGCCCTGAACGACTCCGACTCGTAGAGCTGGCGCCTCGCCCCCTCCTCGAGCTCGAGCTCGGCGAAGACGGCGCGCGCCTCGCCAGTCCACGCGGTCTCGCCCTGCTTCCAGAGCCGGCCGAGGTGCTCACGGAGGTCTTCATACCCGGCGGGAGCGTCGAAGAGACGGCGGATCAGGAGCTGCGGCGCCACGGTGCCGTTCCAGCGGTTCTCCTTCAGGCGGCAGGCAAGGTCGTACCGGACGGGTCTGAGCAGTCGGTCGAGCTGGGAGCCGTGGCCGAACGCGATCGCGGAGCCGGCATCGCGGCCTTGGTGGCGAACGCGAAAGCGAAGGTGCTTGCCCTCCCCCACGAGCCCCGGGTTCACCGGCTCGCAACTCGGCACGAGCAACGTTACGTCGGGGTTGCCGAGCCCGAAGGGAGCGAGCCGCGCGAGCTCCTGGGCGAGCCCGAGCGTGAGCGAGGACCCGGGCACGATCGCGTCGATCTTCGTCGCCGGCACGAGCTCGTCGGCGCCGAGGTGGGCGTCCGTGTGGGCGGCGAAGTCTGCTGCGAACGACTCGAGGCTCTCCGGAAGGATGGAGAGCCCGGCGGCGGCGCGGTGGCCGCCGAACCGCTCGAGGCGCGCCGCGCATGCGGCCAGGGCGCCGTGGAGGTCGAACGCGGACACCGACCGCCCCGACCCTTTCCACTCGGCTTTCGCTCCGGCGATCATCACGACCGGCCGGTTGAAGCGCTCGACGAGCCGCGAGGCGACGATTCCGATCACGCCCTCGTGCCAGTCCTCGCCCCAGAGAACGTAGCCGCGGCGGCGGCGCTTCGGCTCCGGCCAGCTCTCCACCTCGGCGATCGCGGCTCGCAGGATCCTGTCCTCCACGGCCTGGCGGTCGCGGTTCAGCGTCTCGAGCTCCCCGGCCAGGCGCCTCGCCTCGTCGCCGTCCTCGGTGAGCAGGAGGTCGAGCGCGGCGTGGGGACGCCCGAGCCGGCCGGCCGCGTTGATCCGCGGCGCCAGCCTGAAGCCGACAGAGCTCGAGTCGACAGCGGCTGGGTCGACGTGCGCGGAGCGCATCAGCGCGCGCAATCCGGGCTTCTGGGTGCGGGCAAGCGCGCGCAGGCCGGCGATCGCGAGCGAGCGGTTCTCGTCGAGGAGCGGCACGACGTCGGCGATCGTCGCGAGCGCGACGAGGTCGGCGTGCCGCTTGACCGCCGCGTGGTCGACGCCGAGCAGGGCCTGCGCCAGCTTGTGGACGACCCCGGTACCGCACAGCTCCGGGTAGGGGTAGTCGGATGGCCGGGTCGCGACGATCGGACAGTCGGGCAACGTCTCGGCCGGCCGGTGGTGGTCGGTCACGATCACGTCGAGCCCGCGCACCTTGGCCGCGGCGACCTCGGCGACGGCGGTGATCCCGCAGTCGACCGTGAGCAGCAGCCCGCAACCCTCGTCGGCCAGCCGGGAGATCGTCTCCCCGGAGACGCCGTAGCCCTCCTCGAACCGGCTCGGCAGGTGCCACTCGACGTCGGCGCCGAGCTCGCGCAGGGTCAGGACCGCAAGCGCCGTCGCGCAGATGCCGTCGACGTCGTAGTCGCCGTGGACGCAGATCCGCTCGCCGGCGGCGATCGCGGCACGGATTCGGGCCACGGCCTCTGTCATGTCGCCGAGCAGGAACGGATCGTGCGGAGCCTGCTCGCCGTCGAGGAACGCGCGCGCCTCCTCAACATTCGCATGGCCGCGGCGGACGAGGATCGAGGCCGTCGTCTCGCTGATCTCGAGCCCAGACGCGAGCGTCTTCACGTCGGCGAAGGAGCACTTGTCGATCGTCCAGGAGCCGTCGTGCATCGCCACTCGACGGTACGGGCGGCGTCGGACGGTGCTGCAGCCGCGGAGTCGGGGCTTGAGGGGCCTTAGGGGTCGGTGCGGCGACCGCGCAGCGAATCGCGGACGATCTTCACCCAGAGGAGGACGATCCCGATCAGGGCGCCGAGCGCGGCGACCGCGATCGGGGTGAAGACCGCCATCTCCTCGAGGGAGTACTTCGTCACCCAGGTCCCGAGCAGCCAGACCGCGAGGACGACGCCGATCATCGGGAGCACGAGACGCCTTTCCACGGGCGTGAGGGTACCCTTCCGGCCAATGACCGAGGCGAACTACGGCTCCGGAGAGGACTACGTGGTGGAGTTCCTCGGCTACCGGTTCGGCTTCAACGTGGACGACTTCGAGGAGCGCGTCACCGCCGCCGCGGTGAAGCTCGGGCTGATCGAGGGGAACGACCTCGACGAGGACGAGACGGCCGATCTCGTCGAGCTCTCGGCCGACGGTCGGATCGCCGACGCGCGCAGCCAGCTCGGCCGCTACCTCGTCCGCCACTGGGAGCGCGTCGGCCTGCTCCAGGGCGAGTCGCTCGTCTACTGGCTACGCAAGCTCGTCTTCCGCGGCGCCTGGCTCGATCACCGCGTCAAGGAGGGGTTGCTCGAGGTTACCTGGGACGAGGACACCGGCGACTTCGGCTACGCGGAGCCGCGCGGTGGCCGCGCCCTGCTCGAGCTTGCGCCCGTGCCTTCCTGGCACGAGCTCCAGTTCAGGCGGTAGCGCTCAGAGCTTCCTAGTCCTTCCGGAACCGATCGGAGAACCAGTGCTCGCCACGGCCGTCTCGTTCCCACCCCGCGGCGACGAGCCACTCGACGAGCCCCTTGTGCGCCTCGACGGCTACGTCGTTCTGCTCGGGCGCATCATCCCCGCTAGCCCGGAAAGCCTGCGATTCGATCGGCTGGTCGAGCGGGGGGTCGACCTCGACGAAGAAATGGGATTTGAGATAGCCGCGCCACCATTGAATCTCGCCGGCCAGCGGTGCGGATGCTCCTACCCGCGCGGCGGCTTCCTCGACGTCTTCCTCGAGCCGCAGACGAGGCGAGAGGACCTCGAACAGGGAAGGCTCGGCTCTCGGCGCTGCGACCCGCGTCGCTGGCTCGGCTCTCGGTGCTGCAACCCGCGCGGAAGGCTCGGCGACCGCCACGGATCGGCCGCCGCCGGTGGCGACACGCGGCGTCGCCCGCCCGATCGGCCGAGCGACCTTGATCGCCACGGGTTCACTCCCGTCCTGCTCGCTGGTCGCGGACGGGGTTCGACGACGCCTGCCGTACACGAGCGCGCCCCCAGCCGCGGCGGCAACCGCAGCCGCCGCCCCGAGCCCCAGTAGCACCCCGGTGGTCGACGACTCTTCACTCGCGTCGACCGGTACGGTCGAAACCGGACGTGGCGGCGAGACCGGCTGCGACGTCGGCGGCGGCCCGCTGTCGGCGGGCTCCACCGGCCGCGACGTCCGCGGCGGTCTGCTGTCGGCGGGTTGCTCCAACGGAAAGTTCGACCAGAGCTCGCCCGGCGCTGGCGCCGGCTCTCCGGCAGCGGGACCGACCAGGGTCGCCGTAGCGAGGAGTGCCACGACCGCAGTTGCGACGGCGGAGCGCATCAGCGGATCGTCAACGGCGTGCCGATCGGCAGCTGGCGCGCGAGCCGAAGGATGTCGGGGTTACGCATCCGGATGCACCCGTGCGAGACCCTGCCGGGCAGCAGCTCCGGGCGGTTCGTCCCGTGGATCCCGACGAAGCCACCCGCGGGCCAGTCGGTGAGGACTGCTGAGCGTGCGCTCGTTCCAAAGGCGATCGGGCCATAAAACGGGCTCCGGTAGCTCGACAGGCGGTTGCGGATGTAGAACTCTCCTCGCGGCGTCGGCCACTGCGACCTACCGACACCGACGGGTGCTCGAAAGACTCGCCGGCCGCCTCGATAGAGCGTCGCGGTGAGGCGCTCCAGATCGACGACGAGCCGAGTCCGGACTGCCGAGAGACCTCCGAGCGCAGCCCGCGGAACCCAGCCGATCGTGTTGTTCGGCAGCACCGGGAGCCGGACGCGCGTCCACACGCGGCCCTTTGCGTCTGTCGTGCGACCGAGCGCGAGGACGAGGTTCGCCGTCTGTTCAGGCGTCTGCGTGGTGAGACGCGCAACGGTCGGCGCGGTCACGGTCGGGGCCGAGCGAGCGGCGACCGACCGAACGACGGGAGCCCAGTGGGTAAGGTAGCGCGCAGCGCGCAGCCGCACCGGCTGGCCGATCCGAAGCGCAGGCGCGGGCGAGGCCGCGAGCGCAGGCGAGGCCGAGGGCGAGGCCACGGTCGCTCGTTCCTCGTCCGGTCTTGCCTGGTCGTTCCCCTGACGAACGAGCACGGCGATGATGACGGCAGCGCCCAAGGCAGCGGTGACGAGGCCCGGCAGGATCAGCCGGTGAATCTCGGCCCTCCTCTTCCACGCGTCCGCGATCGCGCGACGACAAACGACGTCGATTGGACGATCCGCTCGATCTCCGCTCTCGGCTTCCCTTCGTCGAATGCGTTCGCCGCGGGCCGGATGCCGAAGAGATGACGCACCCACGCCGCGTGCCTGGCCTCGACGGAGTGGATCGACACCGCCGCCGCGAGCACCGCGTCCGACTCGATCAAGTGCGCCTGTCCCTTGTAGGCGGCGACCGCGAGATCCTCGAACGCAACCGCAGTCTTCAGGAACGCCTGCTGATCCTCGGTCGTGCCCCGGAAGTCGAACAGGGGCCGCTTGATCGCCTTCCGGCCGAGCAGGTTGCGGAAGGCGATGACGTGTGCACGCTCGACCGCACCGACGACTCGCGCCGCGCGCGCCGCCTGCCCTTTGACGGCGGCAACGCGTTCCGTCTCCGTATAGAAGGCCGACTGGAGGTACTCGAGTGAAAGGGCGTAGTTGAGGATTGCGACATCGCCCTTCGTCACGCCTCGTGCGGGCGATGCGAGTCCGCCGAACGCGACGGCCGCGCCCGCAGCAAGGCCGAGGAAGCGGCCGCGTGGGAGCCGCGAGCCGGCTTCGCGCAGCGCGCCGTCGCGGTCGAGTTGATCGAGAGTGACGTCGACGCCGGCCGGGAGCTGCGGGATCATCCGGACCCCTTCACGAAGCCGGTGCGCGCCACACGCGCCCGCACCTGCCGCTCGGTCGCCGGTTTGTCGGTCGCATCGGGCGCGGCCGGCTGCCCGACGATGTCGCGGATCCACGCAGCGTGCCGCGCCTCGACCGAGACGATCGTCGCCGCGGCCTTCAGGACCGGCTTCGTCAGGTTCACCGCCTGCCCGTTGTAGGCGGCAATCCCGGTGTCCTCCAGCATCGCCGACGTGACCGCGAAGCGATTGGGATCGCTCGTTGTGTTGCCGAAGTCGAACGTTGGCCGAGGCTCGGCACGGTCGCCGAGGGCCTTCCGCAGGAAGGCGACGTGCGCGCGCTCGTGGTCGCCGACGATGCGCGCGAACTCGGCCAGCTCGCCTCGGAGCGCGCCGCGATCCTCCGCATCCGCGTAGAACGCGGCCTCCAGCTCCTCCAGGAGCAGCGTCAAGTTGAGGATCCGCACATCCTGCTCCGGCGAGCGGGCCGCGACCGCGACCGGCGGTAGGCCGCCGAGCAGGACGCCGCCCGCAATCACCGCTCCGCCGCCGACGACGGCGTGCTGGAGCAAGCGAGTGCGGGTCAGGCACGGCTCGGTGCGCGCTGCGCGTAACGCAGCGTCGTCATCGAGCAGCCGAAGCTTCAGCAGGTGGATGTGTCTCCTTGTCGCCGCAGGCACAGGGACTTCCTTCCAGCTTGTAGCACGTTCTTCCCCTCATTTCCAGGGCTGTAGGCTGGGCCGGTGCGCAGGCCCACGGTTCCCCGCTTCGGCGCCCTGACCGTCTGCCTGGTCGCCTGGCTAGGTGTGCTACTGGCCGTGGATACGCAGGTCGACGCGCGGCGGCAGCTCGCGCTGGGAGCATTGACCTGGTTCGTGCTCTGGCTCGCCTGCCGGCGGGTGCCGCCCGAGCTTCGCGTGCAGGCCCTGGTCGTGGTCGTGGTTGCCACCTGCGCCGAGATCGTCGGCTCGCTCGTCTGGGGGGTTTACACGTACCGCCTCGAGAATCTGCCGAGCTTCGTGCCTCCCGCCCATGGGCTCGTCTACCTCGCGGGGGCGGCACTCGCGGGTTGGGCAGCGCCGAGGCGAGAGCTGCTCGTGCGCATCGCGCTCGCACTCGTCCTCGCCTGGGGAGTCGCGGGCGTCACCGTGCTCCCCCGCTCGGACGTCGGTGGGGCGCTCGGCGCGGGACTCCTCGCCGTCTACCTGCTCCGAGGTCGCGCGCCGGAGATCTACGCGGGCGTCTTCCTCGTCGTCGCCTGGCTCGAGCTCTACGGGACGGCGATCGGAACCTGGCAGTGGGCGGCCGAGATTCCGGGAACGTCGGTGTCGCTGGGGAACCCGCCGAGCGGCGTCGCCTCCGGCTACGTCTGGTTCGACATCGTCGCGCTCGCGGTAGCGCCACGCCTGCTGGCTCTCGCCCGCGCTGTCCGGAAGGGACGCGTCCGGGCTTTGACCCCGGCCACGTCCACGGAGGACACCAGCTCGTAGGTTGGACGGCGGAAAGTCTGATCGAGGACGTGTCCGTGGCGGACATGCCTGGGGTCAAAGCCCGGACATGTCCCTACGGCGTCGGCAGCGAGAAGCCGATCCGCCGCTCTGCCTCCGCGGCGCCGATCGTCAGCTGGCGGATCGCGTCGAGCGGCACGATCAGCTCCTGCGGACCCTCCGCGGTATGGGGGCCGCAGCGTCACGAAGCCGAAGCCCGGCTCCGCGGAGATCGATTCGAGCCGATGCAGAGCGCCGTCCGAGAGCTCGATCTCGACCATCGCCTCCACGCCGTGCTCGGCGGCAAACGACTCGATCCGCCGGTGGATCCGGCCCACGAGCTCCCTCGACCGGACCCGCCATTCCGGGTATCCAGAGCTCCGACACGCCACAGACTCTATGGGGCGTACCGGAGCGCCGGCGGGAGCTCGCGTGCGTGGACGATCACGAGCGTCTTCGTGGGCCGCGTGAGCGCGACGTAGAGCTCGCGCAGGCCCTGCTCGCCCTCGGCCAGGAGAGCCGGCTCGACCACGATCACGTGGTCGAACTCGAGTCCCTTCGCACCGCGGGCTGTGAGCAGTGGCAAACCCTCGTAGGCGGACTCGTCGGCAAGGGCCGGCTCGAGCAGCTCGTCCGGGACGATCAACGCGACGAGACCGTCCTCCCTCGTGAGCCGAGCCGCCTCTCGGTACGCCTCGCGCAGGAGTTCCTCCGCCCGCACGCGGACGACAAGCGGCTCGGAGCCGCCTCTGCGGTAGGAGAGCGGCGCCGCGACGTTCGGCGCGATCGCATCGAGGAGCGGCAACGCGACATCCATGATCTCGCGGGGCACCCGGTAGGCGTGCCGCAACTCCTCGATCTCCGCCTCCTCGGCGTGCGGGAGGTGCGGCAGCACCTCGTCCCAGCTCCGATAGACGACGGCGCCGGTCGCCTGGGCCACGTCTCCGAGCAGCGTCAGCCCGCCCTCGCGGGCGCGGCGCCTGATCATCCGGAGCTGCATCGGCGTCAGATCCTGCGCCTCGTCGACGATCACGTGGCCGTACCTGCGCGGCGGCGTCCCGACGAGGGCGTGGGCCTCGTCCAGTAGAGCGAGATCGGCGTCGCTCCAGCCCGCGCCGCGGCGCCGCAACAGCGCCTGCTCCTCCTCGCCGAGGATTCCGTTCGCGGCCTCGGCGAGGAACGCCGGCTGCGCGAAGAGCGCGCGGACGAGTTTCTCCGGAGCGAGCGTCGGCCAGGCGCGCTCGAGGATGCGCGCGAGATAGCCACGCGCCTTCAGCGCCTTCTCGATCTCCTCGCCGTCGCGCACCGCGCTTCCGCCGAGCGTCTCCGAGTAGGCGCCGTAGAACCGACGCACGAGCGCCATCCGGAACCGCTCGCGGGCGATCGCGTTCGTCCCTTCGCGCTCGCGGGTCGCGCGCAGGAGCTCGGCGATCTCGCGGGCCCGAACGCGCACATACTCTCCCTCCAGGCGCAGGTAGATCTCCTCGGGCTCGCTCTCGAGTCGTAGCTCGACCGCGCGGGCGAGCACCTCGGCCAGCCGCGGGTCGGCCTTCAGCCGCGTTACCTCCGGTGCCTCGGCGAGCGTCGGCTCGGCGCCGTCGACGAGCTCCGAGACGGCGCGTTGCTCGACCGCGTGCTCGCCGAGCGCTGGCAGGACGTGCGAGACGTACTCCATGAAGAGCCGGTTCGGCCCGACGACGAGCACGCGCAAGCGCGCGAGCGTGTCGCGGTGCGAGTAGAGGAGCCAAGAGGCCCGGTGCAGACCGACCGCGGTCTTGCCGGTCCCTGGCCCGCCCTGGATCACGAGCGGGCGGTCCGGCGGGTGCGTGATCAGCCGGTACTGGTCGGCCTGGATCGTCGCGACGATGTCGCGCATCCGCGTCTCTCGGCTGCGGTCTAGCTCCTCGAGCAGGAAGTCGCCGACGCTGGCGCCATCGAGCATCGAGCCGTCGAGCGACTCGTCCGCTATGTCCGTCAGCCTCCGGCCGGCGGTTCGGAAGCGGCGACGGAGCGTGACACGCTGCGGGTCGACCGGCGTTGCGGTGTAGAAAGGTCGCGCGGCGGGAGCCTGCCAGTTGACGACGAGCTGTCGTTGCTCGTCGTCCTGCACCCAGCGGCGACCGACGTAGAGCGGCCGCTCGACGTCGTCGAAGTCGAGCCTGCCGAACAGGAGCCCGCGCTCGGCGTCCTCGTAGGTGACGAGCCGCCTCGCGCTCCACGCCTCGAGCGCGAGCGCAGCCACCTCCTGGTCGGTCGCGTTCGCGGCACGCGAGACCACGTCTCGCATCTCGTCCAGTGCCGCGTAGGCACGGTCGACGTAAGCCTGCTCGGCGGGCAGATCCGG
This sequence comes from Candidatus Gaiellasilicea maunaloa, assembly GCA_024330215.1. Taxonomy (GTDB): domain Bacteria; phylum Actinomycetota; class Thermoleophilia; order Gaiellales; family Gaiellaceae; genus Gaiellasilicea; species Gaiellasilicea maunaloa. The sequence continues at coordinate 21,029 of JANDLU010000023.1, read as the reverse complement.
GTGGCTCATACGTTCTGAGCGTACGGGAGCGGCCGAGGCTCGGACCCCGCTTGTGTGCAATGAACACAAGCGACGCTCGAACCGCGCGCTCGCGGCAGCGGCGTTTGCGGGCAAGAGGCCGAGGAGAGGTCGCATTCCAATCGCGACGCAAGGAGGGAACATGGTGACCGTCGGTCTCTGGGTACCGCTCGAAGCAAAGCCGGGGAAGGAGCAGGAGGTGGCCGACTTCCTCGAGAGCGGCCGCGCGCTCGTCGATCAGGAGCCCGACACGACGGCGTGGTTCGCCGTCCGGCTCGGGCCGAGCTCGTTCGCGATCTTCGACGTCTTCGAGGACGAATCGGGCCGCGACGCACACCTTTCGGGCAAGGTCGCCGAGGCGTTGATGGCGCAGGCCGAGGATCTCTTCGCGACGCCTCCCGAGATCAAGAAGGTCGACGTGATCGCGGCGAAGCTGGCCGCGTCGACGTAAGACCTCAGACGAGGAAGACCGAAGCGAAGCGACCTTCAGGGGTCTGGCGCGAACGGGATCCGCTCCTGTGGATCCCGTTCTTGCGCAGAAAGAGCAGCACCGATGTGCAGACGACCGAGTTTCGTGATCACGCGCCCGCGCGGGGTGCGCTGGAGAAAGCCGAGCTGGAGCAGGTAAGGCTCGTAGACCTCCTCGATCGTGTCGGTCTCCTCGCCGAGCGTGACCGCGAGCGTCGAGAGCCCGACCGGGCCGCCTTCGAACTTGTGCGCGATTGCGTGCAGTAGCTCCCGGTCGGTGCGCTCGAGGCCCTCGTCGTCGACCTCGAGCAGCTCGAGCGCCTCACGGGCGATCTCGTTCGTGATCGCGCCCTGATGTCGCACCTCGGCGACGTCGCGGACGCGGCGGAGGATCCGATTCGCGATCCGCGGCGTCCCGCGCGAGCGGCGCGCGATCTCGCGAGCGGCGTCGTCCTCGATCGCGATCGCGAAGATCCCGGCCGAGCGGTGGACGATCGCGCCGAGCTGCTCGGCGTCGTAGTAGCCGAGCCGGAAGGTCATCCCGAAACGGTCGCGCAGCGGCGTCGTCAGGAGGCCGGTGCGCGTCGTCGCACCGACGAGCGTGAACGGCGGCAGGTCGAGCGTCAGCGTCCGGGCGGCAGGTCCTTGACCGACGATGATGTCGAGCCGGAAGTCCTCGAGCGCCGGATAGAGGATCTCCTCGATCGCCCGGTTGATCCGGTGGATCTCGTCGACGAAGAGCACGTCGCGATCCTCGAGCCCCGTGAGGATCGCGGCCATGTCGCCCTTGCGCTCGAGTGCGGGACCGGCGACGGTGCGGAGCCCCACGTCGAGCTCCCCGCGGACGATCTGCGCGAGCGTCGTCTTGCCGAGCCCAGGCGGGCCGACGAGCAGGACGTGGTCGAGCGCCTCGCCGCGAGCCTTCGCCGCTGCGAGCGCGATCGCGAGCTGCTCCTTGACGCTCTCCTGGCCGACAAAGTCCGCCAACCGCCGCGGGCGCAGCGAGACCTCGGCATCCTCCTCTTCCGGCGAGAGGACAGCCGCAGCGGTGACCGCGCTCACGCCGCCTGCCTCAATGCGAGTCGGACTCGTTCCTCAGCCGGAAGCTCCGGATCGATCGCGGCCAACGCCTGATCTGCCTCGAACTGCGAATATCCAAGCTCGACGAGCGCGTCCCGCTCGACGACGGAACGCTCCGAGCTAACCGCGGGTGCGTCAGCAGCCGCGGCCTTCCCCTTCAGCTCGAGCACGATCCGCTCGGCGGTCTTCTTGCCGATCCCGGGGATCGCCTGGAAGCGGGCGACGTCCTCGAGCGCGATCGCGCGGCGCAGCTCGGTCGCAGGCGAGCCGGAGACGATCGCGAGCGCGACCTTCGGGCCAACGCCGTTCACGGTCAGGAGCTGCGTGAAGAGCTCGCGCTCGGACGCGTCGGCGAAGCCGTAGAGCTGGAGCGCGTCCTCGCGCACGTGGAGATACGTCTCGACGACGAGCTCCGCCACTCCATCCGCCTTCCGCAGCGCCGCGGCCGACGCGGCCACGAGATAGCCGACGCCGTTCACCTCCAGGACGAGGCCGTCCGCGCTCCGTCCCACGGGGGCCCCGCGAAGCCGCGAGATCACCCGACGACCCTCAGGAGCGGCGGTGCGAGCGCGTGGCAGATCGCCACGGCTAACGCGTCGGCGGCGTGATGCGGGGTCGGAAGCGCGTCCAGCGCGAGGATGGCGCGGACCATCCGCTGCACCTGCGCCTTCTCGGCGCGGCCGTAGCCGCACACCGCCTGCTTGACCCGTGCGGGCGCGTACTCAACGCACTCGACTCCGGCGCATGCGGCGGCGACCAGCACGGCGCCGCGCGCCTGCCCGACTGAGAGCGCGATGCGGGCGTCTGCACCGACGAACGACTCTTCCAGCGCGACGCCGTCCGGCTCGTGCTCCGCAATGAGCTCCTGGACTCCCTCGAAGATCGTCCTGAGCCGGAGCTCCAGGCGCTCCGTGGCGGGCGTCTGCCACCACCCGTGGTCGATTCGCCTGATCCGGCCGCCGCTTTCGTGGACGATCCCGTACCCGCACGCAGCTGTCCCTGGGTCGATGCCGAGAACCTTCACGCGGAAAGGTTAGGCACCCCGTCGGACGTTCCTGCCGAGGCGGTCCTAGCTCGCGACCGCCTCCAGCACCTGCTCGGGAATGTCGAAGTTGGCCCAGACGTCCTGGACGTCGTCGTTCTCCTCGAGCGCCTCGATCAGCCGCATCAACTTCTTGGCGGACGACTCGTCCGCGATCTCCACCGTCGTCTTCGGGATCATCGAGAGCTCGGCCGAGTCGATGGCGAAGCCCGCGGCGGCGACCGCGTCGCGGACGGCCGCCAGGCTCTCCGGCGGAGCCGAGATCTGGAAGACGGAGCCGTCGCGCTCGAGGTCGTCCGCCCCGCCCTCGGCCGCCGCCAGCATCAGCTCGTCCTCGTCGGCGCTCTCGGCGTCCACGACTACGACGCCGCGCCGCTCGAAGAGCCACGCGACGGAGCCGGAGGTGCCGAGGTTGCCGCCGTTCTTCGCGAACGTGTGGCGAACGTCGGAGGCGGTCCGGTTGCGGTTGTCGGTGAGCGCCTCGACGAGCACCGCGACCCCGTCCGTGCCGTAGCCCTCGTAGATCACGGTCTCGAACACGGCCGCGTCGGCTTCGGTTCCCGCGCCCTTCGCGATCGCCCGCTCGATGTTGTCCTTCGGCATCGAGTAGCTCTTGGCCTTGTCGATCGCGCTCTGAAGCGAGGCGTTGCCCGACGGGTCCGGGCCGCCCTCCTTCGCCGCGACGATGATCGCGCGCGAGAGCTTCGTGAAGAGCTTCCCGCGCTTCGCGTCGGCGGCGCCCTTCTTGTGCTTGATCGACGACCACTTGCTATGCCCGGACATGCAACTCCTCTCCGACCAACTCCAGGAAGCGCTCGTGCACGCGGGTGTCGGCGGTCAGCTCCGGGTGGAACGAGGCGACGAGGATCCGGCCGGCGCGCAGCAGGACCGGCTGGCCCGCATGCTCGGCCAGCACCTCGACGTCCGGGCCGACGTCCGCGACGCGAGGCGCCCGGATGAAGACGCCGCGCAGCGGCTCGTCGTCGCCGGCGAGCTCCAGGTCGGCCTCGAAGCTCGCGAGCTGGCGGCCGTAGGCGTTGCGATCGACCTCGAGATCCGCGAGCCCGAGGTGGGCCCGGTCGAGCAGGATCATCCCCGCGCAGGTGCCGAAGATCGGCTGCTCGAAGCGGCGAACCGGCTCCTCGAGCCCGTAGAGGCGCATCAGCCGTGCGATCGCGGTCGACTCGCCGCCCGGGATCACGAGCCCGTCGAGCCCGTCGAGCTGCTCGGGCAGGCGCACCTCGACCACGTCCGCGCCGAGCTGACGCAGCATCGCCGCATGCTCTCGGAAGTTCCCCTGGAGGGCAAGGACGCCGATCGTCATGCGCCGAAGTGTAGAAGCGGGCGCAAGGTGCGCCTTGTGCGCAATGAGCACAAGCTCCTCAGGCGAGCCGCTCCTCGAGCCACGGCGCGAGCCCGCCCCCGGCCACCTCGAGGAAGCGGGGCTCGAGCTCGGCACCCGCCTGCACGAGCAGCTGCGCGACGGCGACGTAGTCCCGGCCGGGGAGTCCGTGGTACTGCGAACCGAGCGCAGCCCAGCCGAGCGGCGTCGAATACGTCGCGAACGATGTTGCCGATGCATCCGAGCCGGCCGCGAGCAGCCGCGCGACGACATCCGGATCGCCAACCCAGGCAGCGTGGTGGAGGAGAGTGCCCTCGGGACTGCCGCCGACGACACCGCGGAAATCGACTCCCACGAGCTCGAGCACGAGGTCGACGTGACCGCCGAGCGCCGCGAGGATCAGCACCTCCTGAGCGTCCGGATCGAGGTCGAGCGGCAGAGCCGCCTCCGGCCGCTCCCCGCGCGCGACGGCCGCGATCGCGAGGTCGGCCGGAGCCGCCTCGGTCGAGGCGCCGAGCTCGGCCAGCACCTCCGCGACGTCCGACCGGCCCCTCAGCAGAGCGTGCTGGTAGGCGGTCCGTAACGGGACGTCGCCGCGCCAGGTCTCGCCGCCGAGCGCGTCGAGCTCGGCACCCCGATCCGCGAGCAGGCGGACGAACTCAGGTCCGCGCCCGCGACGCACGGCATGCGCGACGAGCGCTCCCTCGTTCGAGTCGGCTCCGGCGTCCAGGAGGAGTCGTACGTGCTCGAGATGCTGGTAGTCGAGGGCATGGGCGAGCGCGTTCGTGTCGTTCGGCTCGGCGCCGTGCTCGAGGAGGAGACGAAGGCACTCAGTCGACTCGGCCTCGCAGGCGTGGTAGAGGGCATCGCCGCGCTGCGGCTCGCCGTTCGGATCGGCGCCGGCCCGGAGCAGCAGCTCGGTCAGCTCCGGATCGTGGAGAACGCCGGCTGCGCCGTAGAGGACGGACATCGGGCCGTAGTCGTTCGCGTAGAACGCGTTCGGATCGGCGCCGCGCTCGAGCAGCTCGCGGGCGAGCGGCACACTCGCGAACACCGAGTGGCAGACGTAATGGAGCGGCGACCAGCCACGCGGGCCGCCGGGCCTGCTCGGGTCGCCTTCCCAGCCGCGGCCGAGGACGAGCCGCGACCACGGATCCCGCTCGAGCTCCGGCCGCGCGGCCAGCAGAGTGTCGGCGCGGCCGCGCCTTGCCTCGGTCGCGGCGACGACGAAGCTCTCGGCGTTCGCCTCGAGGGCGTGCACGAGCGCCGGCCAGCTCGCGTAACCGTGCTCCCGCGCGAGCACGAGGTGCGCACTCGCGAGGATCGGCTCCAGCTCGCCGAGACGCACAAGTGCGCTTTCGTCTCCGGCTCGCGCGGCGCGGACGAGCTCCTTGGCCTGCTTGCGAAGCTGCTCGAGATTCACTGCGACCTCCTCCCATCGTGCCCGGTGTCCGCGTGCTCGGGCGGGAAAGAGATCGATCGGTGCAGCGACGAAGCTACGAGGTGGGCTCTGCCCTGCCCGCGGACCGGCTGCGTCCTCGAACGCCCCACGAGCCTACCAGCGCTTGTGTTCATTGCGCACAAGCGTCTGTCGGCCCACGAGCTGCGGCGCGCGGTTGACGTCGCCACCCGGACCGTGTGGCAACGCGGCTTCAACGCTGCGAAAACGTGCGACGCTGCTCACCAGACACACATCCGGCGCCAGCGCCCACGAGTGTCCGAATCGCCGAAACCGAGATGGATTTCTCGGAGCTTGAATGTTTGACGATGACTACGCGGCGTACGCCGCCTACGGCGGCTCGCGAGGATCGAACACGAGCCCCTTTCGCCACCCGACTCGCTCGAGGTCGGCGAGCAGCGGCCGCACTGGGACTCGGCCGGCGGCGAAGCCCGAGGCAGCCTTCTTGAGTGCGGCGAGCGTCTCGTTCCGGACCCGGCGCCGGATGCGCTCGAGTCGGACGAGCTGGCGGACGAGACCGTAACCGGGACGCCTGAACCCGAGCCGACTCGCACGCGCGCCGACCGCCCGCCACGTCTCCGCCATCGAGACGCCGTCGCGGTCGTACCGGCGGACGAGTCCGACGAGACGAGGGTCGTTTCCGGGAACGGCGAAGCGCACGAACCAAGCGTGCCCGAGGAGTTGCAACGAAAGCGTCACGAGATGCGAGCGAAAGTGCTGCTTGTGAGCAATGAACACAAGCCTTCGTCTCTCGCGTCGCCTCCGACCTACCCGCTCGCCCCTCGCCCGGTTCCTCCAGGTCGTGAGCGAGGCTGCGTCGGTTACCAGCCGCGGGTCTCGAGCAGCTCGCTCGGCTCGAGCGTCGAGGTGGAGATGCCCACCATCGGCTCCCCGAGACCGGCGGAGACGCGCGCGAGGATCTCGGCGTCGGCATAGTGCGTCGTCGCCTCGACGATCGCCTTCGCGCGCAGCGCCGGGTCGCCGGACTTGAAGATCCCGGAGCCGACGAAGACGCCGTCGGCGCCGAGCTGCATGCAGAGAGAGGCGTCGGCCGGCGTCGCGATCCCACCGGCGGTGAAGGTGACGACCGGGAGCCGGCCGTTCTCGGCCACCCAGCGGACGAGCTCGTACGGGGCCCGCAGCTCCTTCGCCTCGGCGTAGAGCTCCTCGCCGCGCAGCGAGCCGAGCCGGCGGATCCCGCCGAAGACCGCGCGCATATGCGTGACCGCGTTGACGACGTCGCCCGTCCCGGCCTCGCCCTTCGTCCGGATCATCGCAGCCCCCTCGGCGATCCGGCGCAGGGCTTCGCCGAGGTTGGTGGCGCCGCAGACGAACGGGATCGTGAAGGCCCACTTGTCGACGTGGTGTGCGATGTCGGCGGGCGTCAGCACCTCGGACTCGTCGATGTAGTCGACCTCGAGCGCCTGCAGGATCTGCGCTTCGGCGAAGTGTCCGATCCGGCACTTTGCCATCACGGGAATCGAGACGGTCTCCTGGATCTGCTCGATCATCGCCGGGTCGGACATCCGCGAGACGCCGCCGTCCCGGCGGATGTCGGCAGGGACGCGCTCCAACGCCATCACGGCCACCGCTCCCGCGTCCTCGGCGACCTTCGCCTGCTCCGCGTTGACGACATCCATGATCACGCCGCCCTTCAACATCTCGGCGAGACCGCTCTTTACTCGCATCGTGCCCGTTTCGCTCATCGGATTGAGTGTAGCGCCCTGGTATCCGACCGCCGGATATGACATGGATATACGACCGGACGCGACTCCTCTCCCCCTCCAGACGATTCCTCCGCCCGTCGGGGGAGCCTTCTGGCCCAGAAAAGGAGCGTCCGGGAGAGAGGCCCGCGTTCGATGCGGGCCTCTCGCTTGTCGAATGTGAGCGAGAGGATCCCGCGCGCCTTCGAAACCAACCCGCACCTCAGCCGCCGCGGACCAAGCCGCCCTCGATCTGGCCCTCGACGCGGGGCCGCCGCAGGAGCCCCACCCCGTTCTCCGTGAGATCCGGGGCCACCGCAGGAGTCCCGTGAATCTCGTACGCCGCTGGGAACACCATCGTTGGAAACCGGCGGTTGACCTATCACCCAACGGGTGGTTCACCTCGTCGCTTCACACAGGTTCAACAGTTGACGTGCGAGCGGAAGGGGCTGAGCGAGGGGTGCTCGGAATCGCGGCGGGGGCATGGGAGCCACGCGCCGCAATCCCGACCGTGGGTCCCGATCCGGGCGCAGGTGAAAGCCGCTGAGTCGCGAATGGGCCCGCCTGGACTCGAACCAGGGACCGACGGATTATGAGTCCGCTGCTCTGACCAACTGAGCTACGGGCCCGCTCGGAGGCAGCGTAACGCAGGCGGAATCGCTCGACCCGGCGGCCCTTGTTGCGCGACTGTCACAATGTCCATCCCTTTGGCTACGTACGAGAGGACACACGTGAAGGCCTACCAGCAGGAGACCCAGCTCCGGACGGCGGGAGGCCTCTCCGTCAAGGACATCACCGACGAGGTGCGCGACGCCGTCGCAGCGAGCGGCGTGCAAGACGGAATCTGCTGCGTCTACTCGCCGCACACGACCTGCTCGGTGCGGGTGAACGAGTTCGAGAGCGGCTTCCTCGAGGATTTCGCCGTCCTCCTGCGCCGGCTGGTGCCGAGCGACCACTACTACGCCCACGACGACTGGGACAAGCGGACGGAGAACGTCTGCCCCGAGGACATGGATTTCGGGAACGGACACTCGCACTGCATGTCGATGCTGCTCGGCCCCGCCGGCGAGTCGATCCCCGTCCGCGAAGGCGAGCTCTGCCTCGGCACCTGGCAGCGTGTCCTCTTCCTGGAGCTCGACCGCGCGCGCGACCGACGCTGGCTCGTCCAGGTCGTCGGCGCTTGACGACTTAGTGTTGTTTGAACACTAAGTCAGTCGCCGGCTGGGACGAAGACGACGCCGGCCGGGTCGATCCGCAGCGCGACGCGGTCGCCGGGAGCGGGGACGTTCACGCCGGCGACGACCGCCTCGAGCTCGCGCCCTGCCGAGTCTCGCAGCGTCAGGGTGACGACTGCGCCGCTCCGCTCGGCCCGGATCACCGTCGCCTCGCCGGCCGGCGAGCGCTCGACGCCGATCGCCTCCGGTCGCGTGATCCTGACGCTCTCCCCGAGCGGCTCCACGTTCGCGAGCCCGAGGAAGCGCGCCACCCAGCCGTTCGCCGGACGCGACCAGAGCTCGTTCGGCGTCGCAGTCTGAACGATCCGCCCCGCCCGCATCACAGCGACGCGGTCTCCGAGCGCGAACGCCTCGGCCACGTCGTGCGTCACGTAGAGGACCGTCTGCTGCAGACGCCTGAACACCTCCCCGAGCTCATCGAGCAAACGGTCGTGGAGCGGCCGATCGAGCGAGCCAAGCGGCTCGTCCAGGAGCAGCACCGGTGGGCCGGGCGCGAGCGCGCGCGCCAGCGCCACCCGCTGCTGCTCACCCCCGGAAAGCGTCTCGACCGAGCGCTTGCCCATCCCGTCGAGCCCGACGAGCCCGAGCAGCTCCACGACGCTGCGAGCGATCTCGGCCCTGGGGGTTCCTGCCATCCGGAGCCCGAAGCCGACATTTCCGGCGACGTCGCGGTGCGGGAAGAGCGCATGCTCCTGGAACATCAGCCCGATCCCACGCCGGTGCGGCGGCGTGCCGCCGAGGTCTCGCCCATCGAGCAGGACGCGGCCGCCGTCGAGCCGCTGGAGACCCGCGATCGCGCGCAGTAACGTCGACTTGCCGCAGCCGCTCGGGCCGAGGAGCGCCAGCGTCTCGCCGGCGGCGACATCGAGGGACGCGCCGGCGAGCGCCGCAGTTCCGTCGAAGCCGACGACGAGTTCCTCTGCTCGCAGTCTCACAGCGGACTCCGCCTCCCACCGGCGCGCTCTGCGACAAGCGCCGCGGCGGCGGCGAGGAGCGCCAGCACGACCGCCAGCGCGGCCGCCGAGCCCTGATTCTCGGCGCCCGGACGGCCGAGGAAACGGAAGATCGCGACTGGAAGCGTCGGCCGGTCCGCCTGGGCGACGAAGATCGTGGCGCCGAACTCGCCCAGCGCGATCGCGAACGCGAACCCGGCCGCACCGCCGAGAGCGCGCGCGACGAGGGGCAGATCGATCTCGCGTCGCACCCGTAGCGGCGAGCCGCCGAGCAGTGCGGCCGCCTCTCTGAGCTCGACGCGAACGGAGCGGATTGCGGGCGCGACGATCCTGAAGACGAACGGCGCGGCGACGAGGGCCTGCGCTACCGGCACGAGCAAGGCGGACCCGCGGAGCTCGAGCGGCGGCTCGTCGAAAGCGATCACGAAGCCGAAGCCGAGCATGACTGCCGAGCCGCCGAGCGGAAGCAGGACGAGCGCATCGAGCCAACCGGGCCTGAGCCGCGCGAGAGCGAGCGCCAACAGCCCGCCCACCGCGAGCGCCAGTCCGGTCGCGAGTGTCGCGAAGAGCAGCGAGTTGGCCGCAGCCTCCAGGGGGGTCACGAGCAGAATGCTCGTCTCCCGCCGGAGCACACGGTAGTGGTCCAGTCCGATTCCGGTCGGCGTCGAGAGTGATCGCCGGATGAGCGCGGCGAGGGGTAGGCCGAGGAGAACAGCCGAGCTGCCGAGCACCGAGCCGACGAGCCACCGCTCGCGTCCACGTGGGCGCCGCAACACGCGTCGTGCCGTCTCGGAGCTGCGGCCCCCGAGTAGCCTCCCCTCGAGCCGGCTCGCGACGACGACGATCGCCGCCACCGCGCCGAGCTGGACGAGCGAAAGCACAGCCGCGGTCCGGAGGTCGAAGAGCCGCGCCGCCTGGCTGTAGATCTCGGTCTCGAGCGTCGCGATTCGTGGGCCACCGAGGACAACGACCACCCCGAACGAGGTGAAGGAGAAGAGGAATGTGAGCGCCGATGCCGCGGCGAGTGCGGGTGCGAGCTGCGGCAGCGTCACCTCGCGCAGTCGCCGCCACGGGCCCGCGCCGAGTACCGTAGCCGCGGCCTCGGTCGTTCGGCCGAGTCCCGCCCAGTAGCCGCCGACCACGCGCACGACGACGGCGACATTGAAGAACGCGTGCGCGAGCAGAATAGCCGGGACGCTCCGATCGAGCCGACCCGGGAGCACCGCGACGAACGCTGTCGCGACCACGAGCGTGGGTAGGACGAACGGCACGAGCACGAGCGCCAGGACGAGCGAACGGCCACGGAACGCGAACCGGCCGACCACCCAGGCGAGCGGCAGCCCGACGGCGAGGGTCAGCGCCGTCGAGAGCGCCGCCTGCCAGGTCGTGAACCACGCGATCCGGAGCGTCTCTCCGGTCGCGAACGTGCTCGAGCCGCTCTCCGCCAGCCCACGCCCGACGATCGTCGCGAGCGGGTAGACGAAGAAGATCGCGAGGAACGCGATCGGGATGGCCGCCGCCGCAGCGAGCTGCAGCCGTCCTAGCGGAGCACGATCGACGTCCACTCCCGGATCCAGCGATCCCGATTCGAGCCGATCTCCTCGGGCGAGAGCTCGAGGGGCCGCTCGGGCACGACCGCGAAGCGCCTGAACGCCTCGGGGAGCTCGACCCCGTCACGGACAGGGAAGACGAACATCGAGAGCGGCAGGTCGGCCTGGAAGCGCTCGGAGAGCATGAAGTCGAGGAGCGTGCGGGCGCCGCTCTCGTTTTGCGCCCCGCGGAGGACGCCGGCGAGCTCGACCTGCCGGAAGCAGCTGTCCTCGACGACCGCGGTCGGCGCTTCGTCGAGCGGCTTCCCGGCAAAGACGACCTCCGCCGGCGGGCTCGAGGCGTACGAGACGACGATCGGCCGCGTGCCGTTGCTCCCGCCGGCGCCGGAGAACTCAGCGGTATAGGCCGCCTCCCAGCCGTCGACGACGAGCACGTCGTTCGCGCGGAGCTTTCGCCAGAGCTCCTGCCAGCCCGGCTCACCGTAGCGCGCGACGGTGGCGAGAAGGAACGCGAGGCCCGGAGTCGACGTCGCCGGGTTCTCCACGACGAGAAGCCCGCGGTAGCGCGCGTCGGAAAGCTCGTCCAGTGAGCGCGGCGGCGCGAGCCTCCGCTCCGCGAACCACCCCTTGTCGACGTTGAGGCAGACCTCGCCGTGGTCGATCGGGATGAGGCCGTGCTCGGGGTCGAGCTCGTAGCGGTCGGGGACGGCATCGAGCCCGGGCGGCTCGTACGGCTCGAACAGATCCTCCGCGAGCGCCCGCGAGAGGAGGTTGTTGTCGACCCCGAAGAAGACATCCCCCTCGGGATTGCCCTTCGTGAGCAGGGCGCGGTTGAGCGCCGCGCCCGCGTCGCCCGACTGGAGGATCCGCAGCCGCAGGCCGGATTCCTGCTCGAACGCTGCGCGAACAGGCTTCGAGACGACGAAGGAGTCATGCGTGACGAGGACGACCTCGGTCGGCTCGCCCGCGTCATCCCCGCCGCAGCTGACGGAGAGCAGGACGAAGCCGAGGAGCACGAGCCGCTTCACCACACCACCCCCGGCCTGATTGCGAGCAAGACGCCGTTAGCGAGCGAGACGCGCGCTTCCGACGCGGCAAAGACGTTCGAGACGCCGCGACTCGATCCCGGCTCGAGGGTCTCGCCGGCGAGTCGATAGAGCAGTCCCTCGGTGATCACTCCGTGCGCGGCTCCGTGGAGCGCCTGGAGCGAGAGCAGCTCTCCGTCCTCTCCCTCGAGCAGGCGCGAGTCGTGGATTACGTGCACCCGCGCGCCACCGAGCTGCGCGTCGAGCTCGACTCCCGCATACCGGGAGCTCGCGAGCAGCTCGAGGGACGAGAGCAAGTGATCGAGCCGGCCGCCTGCAGAGCCGACGACGAAGATCGACCGAGGCTCCGCAGCGAGCGCCGCGTCGAGCGCGAGCTCCAGGTCGGTTGCGTCCTTCGCGGCCGCGTGCCGCTCGATCCGAGACCCCGCCCGCTCGAGCGCCGCGAGCCCGTCGGTGCTGATCGAGTCGAAGTCGCCGATCGCGAGGTCGACGCGTAGCCCGAGCGCGAGCGCGGTGTCCGCGCCCCCGTCGGCGGCGACGACGAATGCACCCTCGGAATCGAGGGGCAATGCTCGATCCAGCGGCGGCGCTCCTGCGGCGACGATGACGGCTCGCTCGACCACGTGTACACGCTCCCTCCGCTGGCATTACCCAGATCAGGTCGTGGGTCGGCGGCGCTCTCGTCCGCCCTCTCAGCCCGGCTGCCCCGAGCTCCCCTTACGGCAGTGCCATGGTAGCGCCTGACTGACTAGGACGGGGCGGCTCGCTCCGCCCGGTAGCGCCGCGCCTCCTCGACGAGGGCCTCGAGCAGTGCCGTGTCCGCTCCTTCCTCGGGATGCCAGAGTACGCCCACCGCGAAGCGCTTCGAGGGATCCTCGAGCGCCTCGAGCGTCCCGTCCTCGGCCCAGGCAGCCTCCACGAGACCCTCGCCGACCCGCCCGAAACCTTGATGATGGTGCGACTTGACGGGCGCTCGCCTGCCGAGCACCGAGCCGATCCGCGATTCCGGCTTTACCTCGACCTCGTGATCCGCGAACGCGCCCGGAGTGTGCCTGTGCCGCTCGTGTCCGAGCACGTCGGGCAGGTGTTGCACGAGGTCGCCGCCGCGCACGACGTTCAGCACCTGCGAGCCTCGGCAGACCGCCAGGACCGGCAGGTCGCGCTCGAGCGCTGAAATCAGCAACGCAAGCTCGCTGCGGTCGCGATCGGGCCGGATCCCGTTCGTCTCCACATGGACGGCCTGGCCGTAGAGATCCGGATCGAGGTCGGAGCCTCCGGAGAAGAGGAGTCCGTCGAGCACCGCAAGCGTCTCCTCGACTCCGTCCTCGCTCGGCGGCACGAGCAGCGGCCGCCCACCCGCCGCCTCGACCGAGCGCACATAGGCGAGCGGAATCAGCGCCGCGGGCAGATCCCACGCACCCCAGCGGACGCTCGGCTCGGCGTAGGCGGTGATCCCGATCAGCGGGCGCGACGCGCCGCTCATCCCACCCTCCTCGCGAAGAACGAATGCTTGTGTTCAACCAACACAAACTTCGGCGGACGCCCGCAACGAAGCCGACCAACTAGGAGAAAGTGTTGTTTCAACACAAAGTCTCGCGCCCGCTCGCCACGAACGCGATCCTAGCTCCGGCACCGGCGTCCTCCCTATCCCGTCCAGGCGCCGCCGTTCTGGTCGATCGCCTGGCCGGTGACACCGTTCGCATCCGGGGAGAGAAGCCACGCGACCGTGCCAGCGACGTCGGCCGGTTGTCCCATCCGTCCGAGCGGTACCTCCCGCATCGCCTCGCGGTAGGCGTCCTCGCGCGTCCCGCCGATCGCACGCGCGAGCCCGTCGAGCCCGTCCCAGGCCATCTCGGTGTCGACCCAGCCGGGACAGATCGCGTTCACGAGGACGTTCGCGGGCGCGAGCTCGGCGGCAAGCGAGCGAACGAGGCCGAGGAGTCCGGCCTTGGACGCCGAGTAGCCGGAGTAGCCGGAAACGGCGATTCGCGCGAGAATCGAGGAGATCACGACGAGGTGCCGCGGCTCCGGCCCAGCCGCGAGCCGGCTGAAGGCGGCCCGCGCGCAGTAGTAGGTGCCGGAGAGATTCGTGGCGACGAGGTCGTCGAAGCGGTCGTCGGCACCGTCCTCGTTGGGGCCGCCGACGCCGCTGCAGGCGACGAGCCCGTGGATCGGCCCGTTCACGTCCGCGGCGGTCGCGAACGCCTCTTCCACCTGGGCTCGGTCGCGGATGTCGCAGCGGCCGACATGCGCGCCGAGCTCGTCGGCCACGAGCTGGAGTCGCTCGAGATCGCGTGCGAGCAGCGAGAGCGTCGCGCCCTCGGCCGCCAGCCGCTCCGCGATCGCCTTACCGATGCCGACACCGCCGCCCGTGACGACGACGTGCCTGTCGCTGAAGCGCCCCACTCGTGCTCTCCTCTCGTCCTTTGCCCGCTCTTTGCGAACGTCCTGGCCGGCGATCCTTGCCGCTCGCCCAGAGCGAGCATAGATTCCGATCTCGCCGCGAGCTGCCTTCGGCACGGGTCGAGCAGGCGAACTCCTTTCTAGAGCATGCGCAATCGTTGGCAAATGCGACCTGCGCGAAAGGAAAACTCCGCAATTTGCGGGAAGTGAGCCGGATGACACTTGACCTACACCGAATGGATCCCTAGTTTCCTGCTTGCAGCGAGCACGGAGCGGGATTAGGTCGAGTCTCCACCGGCAGGCGAGTACGCGGAAGCGGAAACGTCAGTCGGAGGAGCGGACGAAACCGCCACCGGCTCGCTGAATCTATTTTTGTGGACCCCTGAAGCTGCGTGGGTCGGCGCCGGGGCTCGCTCGCTACGTCAGCCGCTTGGTTCATTCCCGTGTTGGTAAAAGGCGCGGATCGCAAATGCGTGTGTTATTGAGGAAAAGATCGCAATTTGCGACTTCTTCACCTTTCGCACCCTTGACCCTCGTCGGCCGCGGCTCTAGCTTCCCCCTTGCAGCGAGCACGGGACGCGAGTAGGTCGAGTCCACACCGATAGGCCGTAGGAGGACGCCGCAAGGCTGATGCCGAAAGTTCGTCGGAGTGGCGGACGAAAGCGCACCCGGCTCGCTGAATTTCTTAAGGGCGCAAGCCCCCTGAAGCTGCGAGGTCGCTGCCGGGGCTCAATGCCACAGGTCGGCTCGCTTGGTTCAGGCGCGATTGTTCTCGAGCTTGGTTCAGTGGCGACGCTCTTCGGGCTGTTGCTCGATCGGTAACGTCGGCTGATGCGCCGGCTGCTCGTGCTCGTCAGCTCGATCGTCTTCGTCGACGCGATGCTCTTCGGTGCGCTCGCACCGCTCGTGCCCGGCTACGCGAACGAGTTCGGGCTTTCGAAGGCAGGTGCCGGGCTCCTCGTCGGCGCGTTCGGTGCGGGCGCCCTCCTCGGTGGGATCCCCGGCGGGATTGCCGCGATGAAGCTCGGCCCGAAGCGAGCCGTCGTCCTCGGCCTCGTCCTGCTCGCGCTCGCAAGCTTCGGTTTCTCGCTCGCCTCCGGCCCTTGGGCGCTCGCGCTCGCGCGCTTCGTCCAGGGCTTCTCGAGCACGACCACCTGGGCAGGAGCGCTCGCGTGGCTCACCGTCGCGGCACCGCGCTCGCGCCGAGGCGAGCTGATCGGGATCGCCTTCGGCGCTGCTGTGTTCGGAGCGATCATCGGCCCGATGTTCGGCGCGATTGCAGACGCCGTCAGCATCCGAGCCACCTTCGGGGCCGTCGGTGCGATCGCACTAGCGTTCGCCGGATTCGCCGCGACCCGACCGGCGGCGGCCGCAGACCCGCACGAGCCCGCGTCGCTTCTGCTTGCCCTGCACGACCGGCGCTTCCTCGGCGGACTCTGGCTGAACACCCTGCCTGCGCTCCTGTTCGGCCTGATGGTGGTGCTGGTACCGCTGACGCTCGCCGACGGCGGCTTCGGCGCGTTCGCGATCGGCCTCGTCTTTCTCGGCGCCGGGCTCGCGGAGACAGTGGCGAACCCACTCCTGGGACGCTTCTCCGACCGGCGCGGCCGCCTGCTTCCGATCCGGCTCGCGCTCGCAGCGTCCGTCCTCGTCGCCGCAGCGTTCGCGTTCGCCAGCCGTCCCGCGCTCGTCGTCGCGCTCGTCGCGCTCGCGGCGATCTCGTTCGGAGGCTTCTACACGCCCGGAATGGCGCTCGTCTCCGACCGCGCCGAGTCGGTCGGCCTCGCGCAGGGACTCGGATTCGGGATCATGAACACGGCCTGGGCGCTCGGCAACATGACCGGGCCGATCGCAGGCGGCGCTCTCGCCGAGGCCGCCGGCGACGCCCTCCCCTATCTGCTTGCGGCGGGACTGTGCCTGGTGACTCTCGCGGCGACGTTCAGGCAGCCGGGAAGCGCTCGAGCACCCAGCGTGCATCCAGCGGACGCTTCCAGTAGGGCTCGCCGTTGACGAGGACGAAGTCGCCCGTGTGCGGATCCATCGGCAACCGTGCCTCGATCGGATACCACCGATTGTGGCGGTCGATCAGGTCGTTCACCTCACCGAAGCTCCAGCTCTCCGCCACCTCTCGCCAGGCTGCTGTGTCGGCGGTCGCGTAGCGATCGGCGAGAGCGAGCTCATGCCCGGCGACGAGCGCCTCGATCTCGCGGAGCCTCGCCATGTATGGCAGCGGTCCGCCGAGCGCGGCGAAGTACGAGCCCGCGTCCGGCGTGAAGTTGCGATACCGCTGTCGCAGCGGTCGACTCTGCAGCGGATGCTCGACCAGATCCTCGACGAGTGCCGCCAGCTCGCGCTGACGCCGCGGCGTCTCGGGCAGGACGACGCCCTGTCGCAGGATCCGTTCCCGCTCGCGCCGGTCCACTAGACGGTGGCCGGCTCGACCTCGAGCCCCTCGCTCTCCGGTCGCGAGCGAACGCCGCGACACGCTGCCGCGCCGGTGATCGCAGCGACCACGGAGAACGCCGCGAACATCCCCCACATCGCGTCGTCGCCGAACGCATCGCGTACCTGGAGCCCGAAGAAGGGCGCCAGCGCGAACCCGGCTGCCGCGGTGCTGCTGAACGCACCCATGTAGGCGCCACGCACGTCCTCCGGGGCGAGCGCCGCGACGACGGACTGCGAGGTCGGGACCCAGAGCATCTCGCCGAGCACGAATACGGCGATCATGAACGCGATCACCGGGAGCGCCGAGCTGACCGAGAGGAGCAGGAACGGGAAGCCCATCAGCAGCATCGCGACGACGAGCTTGGGCGCCGCCGGAATCCCGCTCACGCGCCTCGTCAGGCGGAGCTGGAAGAGGGTGACGAGCGCCGGGTTGATCACCACGAGGAAGCCCCAGGCGGTCGGCGAGAGCCCGTGCGTGTCGGTCAGCGAGATCGGCAGCGCGACCTCGTAGGCGACGTAGACGAGGAATGCGAGCATCCCGGAGAGGAGGAAGACGAGGAAGACACGATCGCGCGCGATCACGCCGAACGAGCCCCGCTCCGGCGGCGCCTCCGGCGAGTAAGCGCCGCGCGCCGGAATGAACCGGTAGGCGAGCGCCGCCGCAGCGGCCGCGAGCAGGCTGACGCCGACGAAGAGCCCGTTCCAGTCGCCGAGCAGGATCATCAGCCCGCCGAGCGGCGGGCCGAGCGTGACGCCGAGGTTCGAGGCGACGCGCACAGACGCGTAGGCCGCCTCGTGCTTCTCGCTCGGGACGAGGTCGGCGACCATCGCCTGGTCGGCGGCACCGCCGATCGCGCCGAAGACACCGACGCCTGCCATCAGGCCGAGCCCGAGCAGCAGGTTCTCGCCGGCGAGGAGGAAGAACGGCGTGTAGAGCACCCAGCCGCCCCAGCCCACGAGGATCAGCCGGCGACGGCCGAAGTGGTCGGACAGGTGCCCGCCCAGATAGCCGGCCGCGGCCGCGAGGATCGCCCCGACGAGGAACGTCGCCCCGAGCGCCCTCCCGCTCGCGTCGAGCTCCTTGATCGCCCAGATCCCCATGAAGGTGAAGAGCGAGGAGCCGGCGATCGAGCCTGCCAGGGCGACGGCGAGCACCGGCCGGAGTGCGCGGTCGATCTCACCGCCCCAGACGAGCTGGAAGAGGCGTGCGAAGAGGCGCATCGCCTCAGCCTAGCCTCGGCGCTGCCGCCCAACGAGCCGCGGATAGGCCGCTGGGAAGTGCCTGCCGATCCGGGTCGACGCCGCGGCGGCCGCCGCAGCCGAGCGATAGGCGCCGCTGAAGACGACGTGATATCCCGGCGCGAGCCCGCGGTAGCGCGAGCTGCGGAGGACGCCGACCCGTTCGATCCCCGCGGCACGGGCTCGCTCGGCAAGCGCGCGCGCGAGCGCTTGCCCGCTCTGCCCCCGGAGCGATCCGAGCACGACCGTGTAGCCACTCCCGTGCCAGCTCATTGGCGCCGCCGGCAGGGGGCGGCGCGATCTCGGCCTCGGTCGCGCGGGCGGCCGCCACGAGGGGTCGCGGAGCACGCGAATCGGCCGGGACAGGATCCCCGTGTTGCCGCAGGTGTCCGCCGCGTTGACGACGAGCGTGTACTGCCCTGAAGCGACGCTTCGGACGTTCAGTGAGAGCCGGTAGCGGTACGAGCCGGGCGCGCCCGCGAAGTAGTGGAACCCGATCACGGCGAAGTTCTGGCGCGTCCCGCTGGCGTAGACGCTGCGGAACGCGTCGTTGCCCGGGAGCCCCGTCGTGAAATCGACGCCGCGCGAGCTGCGAAGCGTCTTACCCGAGCGGCTGCGCAACGAGAGGAAGATTCGGGCCGGGGCCACGGGAAGACCGGCCCAGACGCCCCCGGCGGAGCGCGTCGGGATGTCGTAGGCGGCAGCGAGAACGTCGATCCGGCCGCGGGCGCTGCCGGGTGTCTCCGCCGAGGCGACGACCGGGGCGGTGGCGTCGTCGAACGGCGTCAGGTGGAGGAGCGGATTCAGCACGGTCCCGTCGGGCGCGAACTCGGTCAGGTGCACATGCTGCGAGCGCGTCAGCACCCTGCCGAGGATCGACTGCCCGGCGTCCACGCGGGCTCCGTCGACGATCGCCGGCTCGATGTGTTGATAGTCGAAGCTCCTGCCACCGACTGCCCGCACGACGACGCCGTAGCGTCCCGCCCGCTCGGCGACGCCGGAGACGACGGGATAGACGGGGGTGCCGCCCGGGGCGGAGATGTCGGCGCCGTTGTGGAAGGCGAAGGCTCCCGTAGCACTCTCGTCGTCGGGCGAGGAGAGGGCGAAGCGCGTACGCGGGTCGCCGACATGGCCCCGCACCGGATGGGGCCGGTCGAAGGGGCGGATCGGCCACCTGTACGCGAGCGCGGTCGGACGTTGGCAACGCGACGACGAGGCCGGCGTCCGCAACGCCGGGGCGGGCAATCTGTCGGTCAGCGACAGCAACCCGAAGCCGAGCAGAGCGGGCTCGAGTCGAGCGGGCCAACCGCCGTCCGCCGCGAGCACGCGGCCGCCGGACTGGTTCGAGCGGATGCCTCGAGCGAGAGCCGCAGCGCGCTGTCTCTGCGTCGCCGAGCTGCTCCAGAGCTGGATCGCGACCTGCGAGAACGCGAGCTGACGACCGGAAGGGAGGAAAGCCTCGGCCCCGTGGACATCGAGCGCAGCGATCCCCGCGAGCAGCCGAGGCCGGAGCACCGCGAGCCGGAGCGCCCGCCTCCCGCCTTCGCCGCTGCCGAAGACGTAGATCCTGCCGGGCGAGAGTCGCAGCCACGGAAACGCGCGACGAACGGCATCCGGCGCGTCTGCGAGCGCCGCGATTCCCTCCGGCCCCACGCGCGCGGGTCCACCCTGTAGCCGGAGAAGCGCGAACGGCGCTCGAGCCGGAAGGTCCCCCCAGATCCGGCCTTTGCCTCCGCGTTCGGGTACGAGGACGAGCGGTAGCGGAGGATTCCGGCCGGCTCCGTACGAGCCCGGCAAGGTGAGCGTGCCTACGTGCGTCCGGCCGTCCGCGTCCTGGTAGCGCACGACGCGCTCGCGGATCGACGGGGCGCCCACAGCGGCAGCCGGCTCCCAGAGAACGCCGACGAGAAGCAGGACGACGAGGCCGCGACGCGTCATCGTCGCGGATCCTAGGTGGTGCGCGGGTCGAGCCCCGTTGCGACCTCGGCCGCCACGCCCTCTTTCTCGATCACGACATAGTCGTCGGTGCGCTCGACGACGTGCTCGATCTCGGCCGTCACGTGCCCGTGGGCGAGCACGAAGCGCGTCCCGTCCGCGCGCACCTGGTCGTATTCGCCGCGGCTGAGGACGAGTCGCTCCGTGCAGTGGGGGTCGGAGCACTCGCAGACGAACTCGTAACGGTGATCGTCCGCGCCCAGATCATCTGGGCTCAGCGAGCCGGCCACCTCGTTGATCCGCTCGTTCACCTCACGGAAGAGCGACTCGTTCCGCGCCAGCCGCTCCGCGTGCGCCACATCCATCTCGCGCCATTCTACCGCCATTCGCACGGCGAGCCGGACCCGCAGTCAACGGTCGCGGAGATCGAGCCGCATGAACGCGTAGAGCACGAGATAGCTGAGCGTCAGGAAACCGGAGAGCAGGATCGTCATCGCGACGGCACGCGGATCGTTGAGAACGCCGTCGAGCTGCGCGAGCAGACCCGGATCGGTCAGGACGTCCCAGCTGTTCCAGCGGAGGACCCTACCGAGGTAGACCCCGAAGCTCGCCAGCCCGAGCGCCCCCAACGCAACGAGCCAACCCGCGGCTCTCCCGGCCAGCTCGCGCACGACCGCCTGCACGAGGAAGAGCGAGAGAAACCCGAGCAGCATCCCCGTCCATGCCGGGGCCGCGATCACGACGATGTCGAACCAGAGCGGCACGCCGGCGCTCGGCGAGAGATGCTTGAAGTCGGTGACGATGTAGGGCGCGTTCGGGAGGAAGAGGAGCCAGAGCGCGCCGAGCGGGAGCAGCATGGCCGCGCGGGTCCCAGCGCGGTGGCGGTCGTAGACGACGACCGCCAGCCCGAACGGGATCCAGGCGAGGAAGAGATTCCAGATCACCCAGCCGAAACGCGGCTCCTGCGAGTACGCATATCGCGCCCAGACGAGAGCGACGGAGAAGAGCGAGAGGAGCGCAAGCGCCGCGTAGATCGCGCGACGACGACGGCTTGCGTCTCGATCCGGCACGGTCGCAGTCTACTCGCGCGCCGTCGGTGTCAGAGACGGTG
>JANDLU010000022.1 GCA_024330215.1 Candidatus Gaiellasilicea maunaloa | reverse complement strand
CACGTTCATTCCGCCGACGAGCGGATTCTCATCGTCGACGACGAACCGCCGATCCGCACGCTCCTCGCTCGGCTGCTCGGCGTGCACGGATTCGACTGCCTGACGGTCGGAAGCGCGGGCGAGGCGCGACGAATCCTGGCCTCCGAGCGCGTCACGCTGATCCTCAGCGACGTCAACATGCCCGGCGAATCAGGGCTCGATTTTGCCCGCGAGGTGTCGCAGGATCATCCGGAGATCGCGGTCGTAATGGTCACCGGCCTCGACGACCGGCAGTACGCGGAGGCGGCGGTCGAGTACGGGGTCTACGGCTACGTCCTCAAGCCCTTCAAGCCCAACGAGCTCGTGATCAACGTCGTCAACGCACTGCGGCGACGCGCCCTCGAGATCGAGAATCGCGGCCATCGGGAGCGGCTCGAGCAGACCGTTCTCGAGCGCACGTCGACGCTCCGCGACACGATCTCGCGGCTCGAGAGCTCCGAGGGCGAGATGCGCCGACTGCGGGAGGAGACGATCCGGCGGCTCTCGTGGGCGGCCGAGTTCCGCAGCCAGGAAACCGGGCAGCACATCGTCCGGATGAGCCTCTACTGCACCCTGCTCGCTCGGCTCGCCGGGATCGATGCGGAGCGGGCGGAGCTGATCCGGATTGCGAGCCCGATGCACGACGTCGGCAAGATCGGGATTCCCGACCGGATCCTGCTGAAGCCCGGGAGGCTCACCGGCGAGGAGCGCCACATCATGGAGTCGCATGCCGCGATGGGCCATCGCATCCTCGCCGGCTCGAACGTGGAGCTGCTCGAGCTGGCGGCCCTACTCGCGCTCACCCACCACGAGCGGATCGACGGGGCCGGGTATCCCCACGGCCTCTCGGGCGAAGCGATCCCGATCGAGGGCCGGATCGCCGCGATCGCAGACGTCTTCGACGCCCTTACCTCCGATCGGATCTACCGACCCGCGTATCAGCCCGAGGAGGCTCGCGAGATGATGCTCGAGGGCCGCGGGACCCAGTTTGATCCCCGCCTGCTCGATCTCTTCCTCAGCGCCTGGCACGACGTGCTGGCGATCCGGCGCGCCGCCACGGACGCCGCGGTCGAGTCGGCGCTCCTCGCAAGCTAGGCTCGTTCCATGAGCCGGCTCGACGTCGAGGTCATCGTCGTCGGAGCGGGGGTGATGGGGCTCGCGACCGCACGGTCGCTCGCCCGGAACGGACGCGAGGTCGCCCTGATCGAGCAGTTCGGGCTGGGCCACACGCGCGGCTCGAGCCACGGCGGCTCGCGGATCTTCCGGCTCTCCTACCCCGACGCGACCTGGGTGAGGCTGGCGCAGGCGGCCCTGGCGCTCTGGCACGAGCTCGAGGCGGAGGGCGAGACGCTCGTCGAGCGGCACGGATCGCTCGACCTCGGCGACTGGGAAGCGAATCGCGATGCGCTCGCCGCAAGCGGAATCGAGTTCGAGGTGCTCGGTGGCGGCGCGATCGCGCGTCGTTTCCCGCTCGAGCTCGCGCGCGGCGAGACGGGGCTCTTCCAAGCGGACGGCGGGATCGTGCGCGCCGACGCCGCGCTCCGCGCGCTTCACTCCTCGGCGATCGCTTCCGGGGCGCAGGTGCTCGAGGGGACGCGTGTCACATCGATGCAGCCGGACGATGCGGGTGTGACGGTGGCCGGGGCGGGTGTTGCGCTCCGAGCCGACGCGGTCGTGGTGACCGCCGGCGCCTGGGCTCGAGGTCTACTCGAGCCGCTCGGCGTAGCTCTCGAGGCCGAGCCGACGCGTGAGACCGTCTCCTACTTCGAGCTCGCGACGGACGAGCCGGTTCCATCGCTGATCGACTTCGCCGAGGGTGCGGGGCCCGGTCAGCTCGGCTACGCGCTTCTCGCGCCCGGAATCGGGTTGAAGGCCGGCATCCATCACACCGGACCGGCAACCGATCCGGACGAGGTGGGCGCTCCCGACGAGACGATTGCGGGCCGGACGGCCGATTGGGTGGCGAAGCGCTTCCGCGGGGCCAGCCCGCTCACTCGCCGCGAGACATGCCTCTACACGAACACGGCAGACGAGAGCTTCGTGGTCGAGCGGCACGGACGAATCGTGGTTGGCTCGGCCTGCAGCGGCCACGGCTTCAAGTTCGCACCCGTCGTCGGCGAGCGACTCGCGGCGCTCGCGACGAGCTAAGGGGCTCTAGCGGAAGAGGTCGCGTTCCGCGGGGATGACGAGCTCGCGGCCGCTGCCGTCCCCGGCCGCCGCGACACCGCGAATGACGGCCGCGGGAACCCGTTCCAGCTTCCCGAGGACGAGCTCGGCTGCTGCGGCGAGCTCGTCCGCGATCGCGATCTCGGTCCCGTGGAGCTCGTAGCCCGCTTCGTCGCGCCGGCCGTTCAGGTCGAGCACGGCCGTCACTCCAGCGACGCCGAGCGCGACCCCGGTTGTCCCCCGGCGCCAGGCTCGACCGAAGGAGTCGCTCACGACGACGCCTACCTCGACGCCGGTGCGCTCGTGCAGGCTCTCCCGGATCGCGGCAGCGGATTCGTCCGGGTCGAGCGGGAGCAGGATCAGCGTTCCCGCCCCCTTCGCGTTCGAGGCGTCGACGCCCGCGGAGGCGCAGACGAACCCGTGCCGCGTCTCGGAGATCAGGAGCGGCGGCCGCGCGCGGACGATGCGCGCCGTCTCGTCGAGGATTACCTGGACGTGGCGTGGGTCGCGGTCGGCCGCGAGCTCGATCGCTTGCGGCGATGGGACGATGTCGGCGAGCCGGACGATCCTCCCCTCGGCCTTGGAGACGACCTTCTGCGCGACCACGACGACATCGCCGACCTCGAGCCCGCCTAGCCGCTCGGCTGCGTCGACGAGTCGTGTGGCGAGATCGTCACCCGACTCGATCTCCGGGATTCCCTCGAGCCCGAAGATCCGGATCTCGACGCTCACCGGTCGGGAAGGCCGGTCACGCGCAGCCCGGCGTGGGTCTTGTAGCGCCGGTTCACGTTCACGATCACGGCCGTCATGCCCTCGAGCGCGCGGGCGCTCGCGAGCGGACCCGCATCGACCGCGTTTCCCGAGACGAGACGGGCGGCGAGATCGAGTGCGAGCGCCTTTGCATCGGGATCGTCGCCGCAGACCAGAGCGTCCTCGTCCGGAGGTTCGGCGGCGAGGCTGGCGGCGGCCAGGGAGTGGAGGCCGGCGACAACGGGGGCTTCGAGCTCGGCCTCGATCCGCTCCGCGATCGAGGTAGCCTCCGCAGTCGGCTTCACCCCGCCGGGGCCGAAGCTCAGCTCGGCGCAGACCGAGAGCACCGGCGTCGTCCCGATCGCGCTGCGCAGATCGCGCGCGGTCTCGACCGCACCTTCCGCCTTGACGGCGAGCAGCACGAGATCGACATTGCGAACGGCGTCCTCGTTCGATGCGCCGCGCGCGCCGAGCCCCGCTGCCGCCTCCTGCGCCCGCTTCGGGTCGCGCGAGCCGATCACGACCTCCACTCCGGCTGCGACGAGTCGCTTTGCGACTGCCTGGCCGAAGCTGCCGGTTCCGCCGACGAGCGCCACCTTCATGCCGCGGCCAGCACGGTCTCGGCAAGCCGGCGCGACGCAGCGAGGTCGGTCATCAGCGTCTGTGTCACGACCGCGCGGATCGCGAGCGGATCCCTCGGATCGGCTTCGTCGACGACGAGTGCGTCGATCAGCCCCGCGTAGCAGGAGGCGACGTGCGCGGGCGACGTGCCGCCGGCCATACGGGCGAGCATCCTGTCGGCGGGCCCCTTCACCGCGTGGCCGCCCACGAGCGGGCTGACCGCGATGCACGGAACCTCTCGATCCCGGAGACTTCCACGAATCCTCGGGACGGCGAGAATCGGCCAGATGCTGACGTACGGGTTCGACGGTGCGATCACGATCACATCCGCTTCCCCTAACGCCTCGAGCACACCGGGTGCCGGCGTGCACTCGCCCTCGAACCGCACCCCGTCGACGTCGTCCCGATGCCCGCGCGCGACGAACCATTCCTGGAAGGGGAAGCTCCCCGCGGGCGTGTCGATCCATGTGCGCTGACGGTCGTCGGTCGCGGGCAGGAGCCGCGCCTCGATCCCGACCGCGCGCGCGAGTCGCCGAGTGACGGAGGAGAGCGGCTCGCCAGCCCGCAGCGCCTGCGTGCGCACGAGATGCAGGCCGAGATCGCGGTCGCCCAGGCGGAACCAGTCCTCGCCACCGAGGGCTGAGACGGTCTCGAGCGCACGCCAGCTCTCATCCGCTCTGCCCCAGCCGCGCTCGTCGTCGTTCAGCCCGGCAAGCGCGTAGAGGATGCTGTCGAGATCCGGCGACACGGCCATTCCGAGCACCTCGAGGTCGTCGCCGACGTTCCCGATCACGGTCACGTCGGCCGGGTCGACTGCGGCGGTGACGCCGCGCGCGAACCTGGCGCCGCCGACGCCTCCTGAGAGCAGTGCGACCTTCACAGCGTCCTCAGGACTCCGAGCGCGGCCTGCGTCCGCGGTCCGATCCGCAGCGACAGGCGCTCGAGGTCGGCGCGCGTGTCGACGTCGTCGACGAGATTCGGGATCACGGCGGTCGACGTCTCGTAGCGGAGCGAGACGGCGTGCTCGCGGAAGCGGGCCGCGCTGCCGGCGCCGTAGAGCGGCGCGAAGACCTTCGGCCGCGGGAGCGCGAGCGCGTTCGTCGTTCCGTCGTCGGCCTCGACAAGGCCGAACGCGCCGAGCTCGGCAACGCCGGCGAGCGTGCGCAGGTCGTGCGGCACGATGCAGGGCACATCGGCGTTGACGACGAGCGCCGGCCGGTCCGGGAGCTCGGCGAGGCCGGCCGCGACCGCCGGCCCCTGGCCGCCTCCCGGATCCTCCACGAGCTCGGCGCCGAGCTTGTCCGCGAGCTTGCCCCCGTCCTCGTCTCGCGTGACGACGAGCGTCCGGTCGGTCGCGATGCATGCGGTCACGACGTCGCCGAGCATCGCGAGCGCAAGCTGCTCGCGCAGTCCTTCGGGAGCATCGATTCGCTGCTTGCCGGCCAGGCCGCGGAACGGGATCACGATTGGGGCCATGACTCACGAGAGACTATCCCTGGGTGAACAACCCGACGCTCGCCGAGCGGCTCGAGGCGTTCGCCGCCCTAGGCGGCCGTAGCCCCGGGGCCGCGGGCGCCGTACTCGCGCACCTCGAACCAGTGTGTCGCGCGGAGGGCCTCGGCGACCTCGGGCTCGGTGTGCTCGGCATAGAAGACGTGATGCTCGAGGTCGCAGCAGATCGCGACATCGGCGAGCGAGACGTGCGAGATCGCGGTCAGCACGTCGACCGGGAGCTGCGCCTCGGCGACCGTGTAGTGCTTGAACTGGAGGTCGGGCGCGATCTCCATCAGGCTGGGCCAGTCGGGGCAGGTACGCGTGCTCACTGCGTTCGGGTTTTCTCCTCGAGCGCCCAGCTCCCTTCCAGGCGCACGACACCTCGCTCCTCGCCAGCGGGGTAGACGAGAAACCCGAGCGCGTCGTCGAGCCAGTGGAGGACCCGCCCGCCTGGCGCGTCTCTCAGCCCGAGCCGGAGGTGGAAGCGCCCGTCCGAGAGCGGCAGCCGCTCGATGTCGTAGCGCAGCAGCCGCTCGCCCGCGCCGTCCGCCCAGCCCAAGGCGGCGGTCTCGACCGTGTCGGACGCAACGAGCAGGCCGCCGTCGTCGCGGAGCTCGAGCTGGAGCAGCGGCGCAGCCACGTCCGCGTCCGCCTCGATCCGCAGGCGCAGCGAGAACGGCTCGCCGGCAAGGAACTGCTGCCGCTCCTCGCCGCCGGAACCGACCAGCCGCGCCGAGGCAATCGTCGCCTCGCCCGTCCCCCACTCGCGCAAACCAGCCGCGCGCTCGGCAGGATCGGACTCGGCCGCGAGCACGCGTCGGTAACGGACGAGCGCGTCGTGGGTCGGGCCGGAGAGCTCGACGCCGCCGTCGCGGAGGAGCACCGCCCGCTCGCAGAGTCGCTCGACCTGCGCGGCGTCGTGCGAGACGAAGACGATCGTGCCGCCGCGCTGCTTGAACTCGAAGATCTTGCCGAAGCACTTGCGCTGGAATGCCTCGTCGCCGACCGCGAAGACCTCGTCGAGCAGGAGCACGTCCGCGTCGAGGTGCGCCGCGATCGCGAAGCCGAGCCGCATGTACATCCCGGAGGAGTACGTCCGCACCGGCCGGTCGATTGCGCCCTCGAGCTCCGCGAACGCGACGATCTCGTCGAAGCGCTCGCGGATCTCGGCCTTGCGGAGGCCGTAGATGGCGCCGTTCAGGAAGACGTTCTCGCGGCCGCTGAAGTCGGGGTGGAAGCCGGCGCCGAGCTCGAGCAGCGAGCCGATTCGGCCTCCCGCAGCGACGCGGCCCGAGGTGGGCTTGATGATCCCCGCGATCAGGCGGAGGAGCGTCGACTTGCCGGAGCCGTTGCGTCCGATCAGGCCGACCGCCTCGCCCGGCTCGACCTGGAGCGAGACGTCCCGCAACGCCCAAACGTCCGTGGCCTCGGTGCGGCCCCGCAGCACGAAGAGCTCCTTCAGTGTCCGCGCCTCGCGGGCATGCACGTGGAAGCGGCGCGTCGCCGCGTCCACGCGGATCTCTCCTGTTCTCACACTCGGGAAGGTACCGCGATGGCCTTTCGGACCAAGCCCCCGAGCACGCGCACGAACGCAGGATCGGCGTTCGGCAGTTCGATCCGGTGCAGCTCGAGCCCGAGCTCGTGCGCCCGCTCGGCCGCCTCGGTGTCGAGGTCCCATTTGATCTCGAGATGGTCGGCGACGAATCCAACCGGGCAGATCACGACCTGGCGCACGCCGCTTGCGGCGAGCTCGTCGAGGTGATCGAGGATGTCGGGACCGAGCCAGGGCTCACCGGTAGGGGATTCGCTCTGGAAGGCGACCGACCAGTTGTGGAGCTCGGCGACCCGAACGACGGCCTCGGCCGTCGAGTTCAGCTCGTCCACGTAGGGATCGCCCTCGTCGAGAATGCGAGCCGGGAGCGAATGCGCGGTGAAGACGACGTGTGAACCCTTGTAACACAATGTTACTAGGCGCTCGGCGAGCAGGGCGATGAAGCCGGGATCGTCGCCCCACCGCTCCACGAAGCGCAGCTCGGCCCGACCGCCGACCGCCTCGACGAGCAGGCCACGGTACTTCTCGATCGACATAGAGGAGTAGTGCGGGGCGAGCACGAGCCCGACGATCGTCTCTGCCCCACCCTCGATCGCACGATCCGCCGCCTCCGCGATCCGCGGCTGCCAGTGGCGCATCCCGGTGAACACCGGCAGCCCGAGCTCGGCCTCGAGCGCGGCACGCGTCGCCTCGGTGATCTCGTTCAGCGGGTTCGACTCCTCGATCCCGAGCCGCCTGTAGCGCGCGACGAGGTCCTCGAGCAGCTCCGGCCGGATCGGGCGGCCGCCGCGGATGTCCGCGTAGTAGGCCGGCACGTCCTCGATCCGGTCGGGCGAGCCGTACGCCATCAGGACGACCGCTGTGGTCATGCCGGAACACGCGCAGTCTGCTCGTGAACGAGCTCCCGAAGCCGCCCAAGGATCTCCGGGTCGGTGTCAGGCATGACGCCGTGGCCGAGATTGAAGATGTGGCCCGGTCGGCCGGCAGCGCGAGCAAGGACGTCGAGTGTCGCGCGCTCGACCCGCTCCCAGGGACCGAAGAGCAGAGCGCCGTCGAGATTCCCCTGCACGCCGCGATCCTCACCGACGACCTGCCAGCCCCAGTCGAGCGGGATGCGCCAGTCGAGCCCGATCACGTCGCCGCCCGCGTCGGCCATCTGTCGCAAGAGCGTCGCCGTGCCGGTACCGAAGTGAATGGTGGGACAGTCGACCGCGGCCAGGATCCGGGCGGAGTACGGCTGCACGAACTCCTCGTAGTCGGCCGGCGAGAGCGCACCGACCCACGAGTCGAAGAGCTGGATCGCGTCGGCACCGGCCCGCACCTTCGCCTGGATATAGGACGAGAAGGCGGTCGTCAGCTTCTCCATCAGCGCGTGCCAGACCTCGGAGTGCGCGTACATCAGCCGCTTCACCTGGAGGAACTCCCGACTCGGCTTCCCCTCGATCAGGTAGCCCGCGACGGTGAATGGGCCGCCGCAGAAGCCGATCACGGCCTGGTCGGGGCGGAGCTCGCGGCGGACGATCCGGACGGCCTCGAGGATGAACGGCACCGACTCCTCCGGGTCCGGCGTCGTCAGCCGCTCCACGTCAACGGCGGTTCGGATCGACTCGGCGATCACCGGGCCGATGTTCTCGACGAGCTCGACGTCGACACCCATCCCGAGGAGCGGCAGCATGATGTCCGCGAACATCACCGCGGCGTCCACGTCGTGGCGGAGCACCGGCTGCAGCGTCACCTCCGCGCAGAGAGCCGGCTCGCGGCAGACGTCGAAGAGCGAGTGCGTCTTCCGGATCTCCCGGTACTCGGGGAGCGACCGGCCGGCCTGGCGCATGAACCACACGGGCGTCCGCTCGACGGGCTCGAGACGGGCGGCGCGGACTAGAAGTGGCTCGGCGAGGAGCGGGTCAGGCACGGCAGTAGGCTAGCTTCGCGATGGAGAGGGCAACCGAGCATCCCGTCCCGGCGGGACCGCTCGCGGTCCGCTGGCTCGCGCACGCGCTCCCGGAGCTGCGCGCGGGCACGCGCGGGACGGCGCGGATCCGCCTCGAGAACGCTGGCTCGGCCGCCTGGCGCTCGCGATCCGAGGCCGGCGTCCAGCTCTCCTACCATTGGCTCGACGACCGCGGCAACCCGATCGTCTGGGACGGCCCCCGGACGCCGTTCCCGCACCCGGTCGCGCCCGGTGAGGCGGCCGAGTTGGCGGTGGCGCTCGCCGTGCCGCAGCCGCCCGGGCTGTACCGGCTCGCGTTCGATCTCGTCGAGGAGTACCGCTTCTGGTTCGCCGAGATCGGCTCGTCGCCGCTCGAGCTACCGGTTCAGGTGTTGCCGCGGATCGACGAGCGCCGGCTCGCGGTCGTCGTCCACGGCGGTGCCGACGAGGAAACAGTCGCAGCGCTGGCGTCTCAGGAGGAGCCTCTGGTCGAGGTCGATTCCGTCGCGACCGCCCACTTGGTCGCTGGCGCGCACCCCGCGTCCGACTGGTCGCGGCGGATCCTCGACGCGCACGCCGAGGGCTTCGCCGCGGTCGGCGGCTCGCTCGAGGGCAGGGAGAGGGTGCTGCGTCCGTGGGCGCCGGGCGGCGGCCGGAATCCCGGCTTCGCCCACCCGCTCCTGCTTCCTTCATTGCTCCTCGGCGAGCCGAGCGAGCACCTCGGCCTCCCGGCCTACGAGCCCGGCAGTGTCGCTCCAGGGGAGCCGTGGCTCTACGACGGCCGGATCAGAGTTCGACTGCGACGCGATCGTCGACGCGGCTGAAGACGAACGAGCCGAGCGCGAGCGCGGCGACCGCCGAGACCGCAAGGTAGATCGCGTCGCCGGCGGCGGGCGCCACGCCGAAGAAGATCGGGTCGCGGACGGCCTCGACGGCAGGCGTGAGGAAGTTCGCGTAGTGGACGATGTCGATCAGGAACGGATGCTCGCGGAGCCCCGGGACGTCGTCCAGCGAGTAGAGCACCGGGGTGAGGAAGAACCACGGCAGAAGCAGCGCAGCGACGAGGTGCTCGACGTCCCGGTAGAGCGCGTTCAGCGATGCGACCGCGAGCGCGACTCCGGTGACGAGACAGACGGCGAGCGCCGCGAGCGGGATCGAGAGCCAGACCGTGACGCGCGCCTCGGGCACGTAGACGAGGCTGAGCGCGATCACGATCGCGAGCATGACGACGAAGCTGACGAGCTGGGTCGCGACGATCGAGAGCGGCACGAGCTGTCGCGGGAAGCGCACCTTGCGGATCAGGTTCGCGTTCTCGAGCAGACTCCGCGAGGCCGCCTGGAGCGAGGTCGCGAAGAAGACCCAGACGGGCAGCCCTGCGAGCAGGAAGAGCCAGTAATGCTCGGTGTCGGCTGGCTGGATCTTCAGCATCACGCTGAAGACGAAGAGGTAGACGAGCATCAGCAGCACCGGATGCGCGAGCGACCAGAGGAGACCGAGCGCCGAGCCCTTGTACTTCGCGCGCAGGTCACGCCGGAAGAGACTCCCGAAGAGCTCGCGGTAGCGGTAGAGATCGAGGTAGGTAGTCACACCAGACATTTAGTCTAGAACCCGTGTCCCCACACAAA
This sequence comes from Candidatus Gaiellasilicea maunaloa, assembly GCA_024330215.1. Classification (GTDB taxonomy): domain Bacteria; phylum Actinomycetota; class Thermoleophilia; order Gaiellales; family Gaiellaceae; genus Gaiellasilicea; species Gaiellasilicea maunaloa. The sequence continues at coordinate 34,227 of JANDLU010000022.1, read as the reverse complement.
GCCCTAACCGGGCCGGGCTACGCTTTCGACCTGTGAGCGCCGCCGTCGCGATCGCGGCCTTCCCTGTCGCAGCCGTCGTCCTCTGGACGCTCCTCCGCTCCCCCCTCGGCGGGCCGAGCGGTGGACGGCTCGTCGCGATTCCCTCGGGCGAGCGCTGGCACGAGCGAGCGACGCCCAGCTTCGGCGGCGTCGGGATCTTTGCCGGTTTCTCCGCGGGAATCCTGCTCGCGATCGCGGTCGGGGCGGTGGACGCGAGCTCGGAGCTCTTGGGCGTGCTCGCCGGCTCCGCCCTCCTCTTCGCGGCCGGACTGGCCGATGACCTCTTCGACCTGAGCCCGATCGCGAAGCTCGGCGCCCAGTTCGGGGCGGCTGCAATCGTGCTGGCAAGCGGCCTCTCGGTCGAGATCGTCGACAACGACGTACTCGCGACCGCGATCGCGCTCGTCTGGCTCGTGGGGATCACGAACGCCTTCAACCTGCTCGACAACATGGACGGGCTGGCCGCGACCCTCGCCGCGATCGCCTGCGCCTACTACGCGCTCGACGCCGTCACCGAGCATCCCGATCGGGTCGCGCTCGTGCTCGCGCTGTCGCTCGGGCTGGCCTGCGCCGGCTTCCTTCCCTTCAATCTGCGGCCGGGACGGGCGGCTGCCGTCTTCATGGGCGACTCCGGGAGCCAGGTGCTCGGCTTCGCGCTCGCGGCGCTCGCCCTCTCCTCGAGCTGGAAGGTCGCGGGAACGACGGTGACGACGATCCTCCTGCCGCTGCTCGTGCTTGCGGTGCCGATTCTCGACACGACGCTCGTGACCGTTGTCCGGCTGCTCGAGCGCCGACCGATCCACCACGGGGGCCGCGACCACACCTCCCACCGGCTCGTCTACTACGGGATGTCCGAGACGAAGGCAGTGGCGCTCCTCGCCGCCGTCGCGACCGCGATCGGAGCGACCGGGGTCGCCTACAACATCCTCGACGAGCCGAGGGTGACGATCGTGGGCGTCCTCCTGACCTTCGTCCTGCTCGTCCAGTTCGCGAGCGTCCTCGCCGACCTCGAGGAGCGCAGCCGCCGAGGCGAGGAGGACGTGACCGCGTCGCCGGCGCTCCTCCAGACGCGCCGGCTCGTCGAGGTCGTCGCCGACTTCGCGGCAATCCTCGCCTCGTTCGGCGCCGCCTACCTGTTGCTCGTCGACGGGCTCGGCACGGGCTACCAGCGCCAGGTCTTCGTCGCGGCGCTGCCGATCCTCCTCGGCACCCGCTACGTCGCCTTCGTCGGCTTTGTCGTCTACCGCCGAATCTGGCGCTACGCCGGCGCGCGCGACCTGGCCGCGCTCGCCGCCGCGACGTTCGTCTCGGCGCCGATCGCGCTCGGCCTGCTCGCTGCGACGAGGCCGTTGAAGGAGTTTCCGGCTGAGATCTTCGTCGTCGATGCGCTCCTCTGCTTCGTTCTCGTCGCGACCTCGCGCCTCGTCCTGCGGGCGCTGCCTCAGCTTCGCGACCGCGGCGGCCGCCGCGTCCTGATCGTCGGCGCCGGCCGCTCCGGGCGAAGCCTCGCGCGCGAGCTCCAGGAGACGGCCGGCGAGCGGGTGATCGGCTTCCTCGACGACAACACGCGCCTGCGGCGGCGCCGGATCCAGGGCGTGATCGTGATCGGCGATCTCGCCGACGCCGGCCGCTTCGTGCCCGGGCTCGAGGAGGTGCTCGTCTCGATCCCCGACGCGCCCGTCGAGCGGCTCCAGCACGTCCTCGACGCCTGCACCGGCGCGGGCGTGCCCTGCCGTTTCGTCCGTCGCGACACGACGGTCGCACCCTCGAGCCTCGTCGAGGCGATCGCCGAGTGACGGCTTCGACCCCCGCCGACGCCGCCGGCCGGCGGCCGCTCGACCGCGCGCTCGACGCTCTCCCGCTCGTGCTCGGCTACGTCCTGCTCTGCTGTCTCTACGGCTGGCAGGCGAGCCGACACGACTCGCCGACGATCTTCACCGACGAGCTCGAGTTCGCCCAGATCTCGCGGGCGATCGCCGAGACCGGGGAGGCTGCGCGGCGCGGCTCCCCCTATGACGCCCAGACGCTCTACTCCTACCTCGTCGCGCCGGCCTGGTGGATCGACGACACCGCGAATGCCTACGAGGCGGCAAAGTTCATCGGCGTGCTCGTGATGACGGCGACGATCTTCCCGGCCCACGCGCTCGCGCGGACGATCGTCTCGAAACCGTGGGCGCTCGGCGCGGCCGTCGCAGCGGCGGCGATTCCCGCGCTCTCGTACGCGCCCTTCCTCGTCGAGGAGCCGCTCGCGTACCCGGTCGCGACGGCGGCGTTGTGGCTCATCGTCCGCGCCGTCGGACGGCCGACCCGCTGGACGATCGGGCTCGCGGGCATCGTCTGCGCGGGCGCGTTCCTCGTTCGCGCCCAACTCTCGATCCTGATCCCCGTGCTCGGCCTCGCGCTCGCGCTCGCCGGCTGGCAGCACCCCGCCTTCCGCCGTCGCCGCGCGTCTTGGACGCGCACCGACTACGTCGGGCTCGCGGTGCTCGGCCTCGGTGCGGCGCTCGCGCTCAGCGCCTTCCTCGGCCACCGCTCCGAGGAGTGGTATCGCGCCACAGGTTTCTACAAGGAGCGGATGTTCGACTACGGCCTGCGCGCGCTCGGAGCACTCGTGATCGGGATCGGCGTGCTCCCGTTCGTCGCCGGGCTCGCCGCGGTGCTGACACGGGGGCGCGATCCGGATCGCAACGTGCGCGCGTTCGTCCTCACCGCGCTCGCCGCCTTCTTCACGTTCGGCCTCTACACGGCCGTGAAGGCGGCCTACATCTCGACCGAGTTCGGGACCGTGACGGTCGAGCGGAACCTGATCTACGTCGCGCCGCTTCTCTTCGCCGGAACAGCGCTCGTGCTCGAGCGGCCCGGCAGACGCTTCCTCGCGCTGGGCGGCGCAGCGCTCGTCGCCCTGTACGTCCTCCTGACGACGCCGTACGAGCTCGACAAGTACCCCTACTACGACGCCCCCGGCCTGGCGATCGCTGCCTTGCCGAACCGGGTCTGGCGCTGGGAGGGGGAACGGATCGAGCAGGCGCTCGTCGTCGTGCTGATCCTCTCCGTCGCCCTACTCGTCGCCCGCAGCCTCGTCCGCGGTCGCCGCGCCGCCGTGCTCGCGGGGGCCGTCGGCGCGCTCGTCGTCGGCTGGAACGTGACCGCCGAGATCTATGCCGCCGAGGGTCAGAACGACTTCGCCCGGCGCCTCTACGAGAACGCGCCGCAGCCGGTCGACTGGCTCGACCGGGCAACCGGAGGGGAGCCGGCGCTCTTCCTCGGCGCTGCGGTCGACGACGCGAACGGGATCCACCTACTCGAGTTCTGGAACCGCTCGCTGAAGCAGGTCTGGAGCATCGACGGCCCAGCACCAGGCCCCGGCCCGACGCTGAGTCCGGACCTCGCGCTCCCGGACGGGACCCTCACCCCCGATCCCGGCTATCGCTGGGTCGTCGCCGAGAACGACGCTGATGTCGTCGGCACGCGCGTCGGCGCACCGCACGGGTCGCTGCAGCTCTACCGACTCGATGGGCCGCTGCGCCTTACCTCAGCTCGCAGCGGAGTACTCGGCGACGGCTGGATGAGCTCGGCGGCCGCCTTCAACCAGTTCGCCACAACCGAGAATCCGCGTGGGTACGCCAAGGTCGTGCTCTCGCGCGTCGCTTCGTGCGGGCCCAACAAACCCGGCAAGGTGACGGTCAAGGTCGGGACGGTCGTCGTCGGGCCCAAGAAACAACCTTCGATCGGGCGAGTCCTGCACGAGCGCCGCGCCGTCCTCAACCAGTGCAAGGTGCTCGGGCCGCCCAAGCTGCTGATCCCGGCCACGGTGCCGTTCCGAGTCGAGGTGACGATCGAGCCGACGTTCTCCCCGAACGAGCTCGACCCGGCGAGCAGCGACATCCGCGAGCTCGGCGCCAAACCCGAGTTCGGCTACGTGCCGCTTCCCTAGCCCGGAGCGCGCCGGATTCCGCATCCACCAACGCTCGCGACCTTGCGGCGGCTGAGATCCTCGATCACAACCCATCTGCGGGCTCCGTTCGGCCGCCTCGGATCCAGCTAAGGTTTTAGCCGTGCCTAAACTTCTCGTCGCGCTCATCCTTCTTCTCCTCGCCGGCTGCGGCCCGGTGGAGGTGCGCGAGCAGCGGGCGCTCGACGGCGAGACGATCCAGGTCGTCGCAACGATCGGGATGATCTCCGACGCCGTCGAGCGGGTCGGCGGCGACCGAGTGGAGGTGGAGGGACTGATGGGGCCCGGCGTCGACCCGCACCTCTACAAGGCGAGCGAGGGCGATCTTCGCCGGCTCGAGCGCTCAGACGTGATCTTCTTCGGCGGGCTTCATCTCGAGGCGAAGATGGCGGACGTCCTCGAGCGGATCTCCGGTCAGCGCGCGACGCAGGCCGTCACCGACGCGATGCCGCGCGATCGGTTGTTGACGCCGGCGCAGTTCCAGGGCCAGTTCGACCCTCACGTCTGGTTCGACGTGGAGCTCTGGAGCTTCGCGGTCGAGCAGATCCGCGACCGGCTCGCGGCCCTCGACCCCGGCAGCGCGGAGCTCTACCGGGAGAACGCCGCCTCCTACCTCACCGAGCTCGAAGCGCTCGACCGTTACGTCGCCGAGCAGTCGCGCCGCGTTCCCGCGAGGCAGCGCGTGATCGTCACCGCCCACGACGCCTTCAACTACTTCGGTCGCGCCTACGGTTTCGAGGTGCGCGGGCTCCAGGGGATCTCGACCGCGGCCGAGGCGGGCGCCGGCGACGTCCAGTCGCTGGCACGATTCATCGCGGAGCGCAGGATCCCCGCGGCCTTCGTCGAGTCCTCCGTCTCCCCGCGCACGATCGAGGCCGTGCAGGAGGCCGTTCGCAGCCGGGGCTGGAACGTCCGCATCGGGGGCTCCCTCTTCTCCGACGCGATGGGGAGCCCTGGAACGCCGGAGGGCACGTACGTCGGGATGGTGCGTCACAACGTCGACACGATCGTCGGAGGCCTGCTCGGATGAATGCAATCGAGGTGACCGATATGACGGTCGCCTACGGCGAGAAGCCCGTGCTCTGGGACGTCGACCTGGAGGTGCGAAAGGGCGTCCTGATGGCGATCGTCGGCCCGAACGGCGCCGGCAAGACGACGCTGATCCGGGCCGTCCTCGGACTCGTCAAGCCGGCCGCAGGGCAAGCGCTCGTCCATGGGCGGCCGTATGCCGCCCAGCGGAGCCTCGTCGCCTACGTGCCGCAGCGGGGCAGCGTCGACTGGGACTTCCCGACGAGCGTGCTCGACGTCGTCCTGATGGGGCGCTACGGACGGATCGGCTGGGTTCGCCGGCCGGGGAAGGTCGATCGGGAGGCCGCACGAGAGGCGCTCGCGCAGGTCGGGATGGCCGACCTCGCCGGCCGCCAGATCAGCCAGCTCTCGGGCGGGCAGCAGCAGCGGGTCTTCCTCGCGCGCGCACTCGTCCAGCACGCGGAGGTCTACTTCATGGACGAGCCGTTCCAGGGCGTCGACGCCACTACCGAGAAGGCGATCGTCGAGCTGCTCCGGGCCCTGCGGGAGCAGGGTAAGACGGTCGTCGCCGTCCATCACGACCTCCAGACCGTGCCCGAGTACTTCGACGAGGTGACGCTCCTGAACGTGCGGCGGATCGCGAGCGGCGCGGTCGACGAGGTCTTCACAGAGGAGAATCTGCGCCGTACGTACGGAGGCAGAGCGGCGCTCTTCGGGCGCAATGGCGCCTAGACGAGTGAAACGCCTTGCGCCAACCTGGTACGCGCGCGCGTTCCTCGTTCACGCGCCAGGGTTGCGCGCCCACCGTCCACGTGAGACATGCCCGGGGTCAAAGCCCGGACACGGCCTCTCGAGACACGTCACATCGAACATTCAACCGCAGAGCGCTGGATCCGGTGCGGAATCCCGTCGCCGAGGGACACGTCCGGGCTTTGACCCCGGACACGGCCACAGCGGACGGTTCGTTCGCGAGGCCCGGCCGAAGGTTGGACTATGAGCGGTGATCTGCTCGCGATTGGGCTCTTCTCCGACTACACGCTGCGGACAGTGGCGCTCGGCTCGGCCGCACTTGGGATCACGAGCGGCGCGCTCGGAACCTTCGCGGTGCTGCGACGCCAGAGCCTGCTCGGCGATGCGATCTCGCACGCCGCGCTGCCGGGCGTCGCGCTCGCGTTCCTCCTGACCGGGAGCAAGGCGCCGCTCGCGCTCGTCGTCGGAGCGGCCCTCGCCGGCTTCGTCGGGACGCTCGTCGTGATGGGAGTCACCCGCACGACGCGGATCAAGTACGACAGCGCCCTCGGAATCGTGCTCTCCGTCTTCTTCGGCTTCGGACTCGTGCTGCTGACGTTCATCCAGCGCCGGCCCGACGCTACGCAGGCGGGCCTCGACCGTTTCCTCTTCGGGCAGGCCGCCGCGTTGCTGCGTCGCGACCTCGTCACCCAGGCCGTGCTGGGGGCCGTCGCGCTCGCGGCGATGCTGCTCGTCTGGAAGGAGCTGAAGCTGCTCTCGTTCGACCCGGACTTCGGCCAGAGCCTCGGCTTCCCGATGCGCGCGCTCGACGTGCTCCTGACCTCGCTGCTCGTGACTGCGATCGTGATCGGTCTCCAGACCGTCGGCGTCGTGCTGATGGCGGCGATGGTGATCGCGCCGGCGGCGGCCGCCCGCCAGTGGACCGATCGACTCGGACTCGTCGCGCTCGTCGCCGGGCTCTTCGGTGCTGCGGCGGGCGTGATCGGCGCGGTCGTCTCGGCTGAGGCGGAGCGCCTGCCGACGGGACCGACGATCGTCCTCTGTGCCAGCGCGATCGTGCTCGTCTCGCTCCTCTTCGCGCCCCGCCGGGGGCTCCTTTGGCGGGAGGCCCGCGGCCGCCGCGACCGTCGCCGGCTGCGGCTCGCGGCAGTGCTCGAGGATCTCTGGACGCTCGAGCGGCAGCACGTCGACGGGGCGCATGCGCACTCGGCCGCCGTGCTCGCCGTCATGTCCGGCGGCGCCGAGCGAAGCCTCGCCGAGCTCGAGCAGCAGGGGCTCGTCCGCCGGGTCGGCGACGAGTGGGCGCTGACCGATCGCGGCCGCGCCGAGGCGGCGGGACGGGAGTCCAGGTGACCTCGGGCCAGATCGAGATCCAGCTCATCGCGGTCGTCGTCGCGGTGGCCTGCGCACTTCCCGGGACGTTCCTCGTCCTGCGGCGGCTCGCGCTCGTGAGCGACGCGATCAGCCACTCGATCCTGCTCGGGATCGTGCTCGGCTTCTTCGTCACCGGGGACGTCACCTCGCCGCTTCTTCTCGTGGGAGCAGCGGCCGTGGGCCTCCTCACCGTCGTGCTCGTCTCGACGCTCGAGCGCACCGGCCTCGTGCGCGAGGACGCCGCGATCGGACTCGTCTTCCCCGCGCTCTTCTCGATCGGCGTGATCCTGATCTCGCGCTATGCCGACGGCGTCCACCTCGATATCGACGCGGTCCTGCTCGGTGAGCTCGCGTTCGCGCCGTTCGACCGCCTCGTCTTCTGGGGCTGGGACTTCGGCCCCGTCTCGCTCGTCGTGATGAGCATCGTCCTCGGGCTCAACGTGGCGGCGATCGCGGTCTTCTGGAAGGAGCTGAAGCTCTCGACCTTCGACCCGGCGCTCGCGGTGGCGCTCGGCTTCACGCCCGCGCTCGTCCAGTACGGGTTGATGAGCCTCGTCTCGCTGACCGCCGTCGGCGCGTTCGACGCTGTGGGCTCGATCCTCGTCGTCGCGCTGATGATCGCCCCGCCGGCGACGGCCTACCTGCTCACCGACAGCCTGCCGAGGCTGCTTGCCCTGGCCGCGGCGATCGGCGCCGCGAGCGGGATCGCCGGCTACTGGCTCGCGTACTTCCTCGACGCCTCGATCGCCGGCTCGATGGCGTCGATGACCGGCGTCTTCTTCGTGCTCGGCTGGCTACTCGCGCCCGAGCGTGGGCTTGTCGCGGCCGCCCGCCGGCGTGCGCGCCAGCGGCTCGAGTTCGCCCAGACGATGCTCGCGATCCACCTGGCGAACCACGAGGGCAAGCCGGAGGCCGAGGTCGAAAGCCGCGTCGAGCACCTGCACGGGCATCTGCGCTGGGAGGCGGACTTCGCCGAGCGGATCGTCCGAGGCGCGGAGCGTCGCGGGCTCGTGGTGGAGCGAGTCGGCTCGCTCGAGCTGACGGATGCGGGTCGCACCCTCGCCGCGGACGCGGTCTCGCGCTGAGCCGCTCCAGAATTAGACAAGCCTAAGAATCGCGTATAGGATTTAGGCGTGTCTAAACTCACTCGCGGCAGACTGCTCGCCGGTGCCGCTCCGCTCGTCGCCGCACCGATCATCGGGAAGCTCGCGCTCGACGCAAACGCGGCCGAGCGTCAGCTCCAGGGTCACGTCGACAACCATCGCTCGCTCGGCCACGCCGCGATGGTCGGCGAGAACGCGCCCGCGGTCGGCGGCCCCAACGACCTCGACGCGCTGCTCTATCCGCCACCACCTCTGCCGCACGAGCCTGGCCGCCTCCGCGAGTACACGCTGCGCGCGATCGACAAGGACATCGAGATCGCTCCGGGCGTGTTCTTTCCCGCGTGGACGTACAACGGCACGATCCCAGGGCCGGTGATCCGAGCGACCGAGGACGACATCCTCCGCGTGCGATTCGTCAACCAGGGCTCGCATCCGCACACGATCCACTTCCACGGGATCCATCCGACGAACATGGACGGCGTCTTCGAGATCGTTCCCTCCGGCGGCGAGCTCACCTACGAGTTCCCCGCGACGCCTGACGGCCTCCAGCTCTACCACTGCCACTCGACCCCGCTCAAGAAGCACATCCACAAGGGGCTCTACGGCGCCTTCATCATCGACCCGAAGGAGCCGCGCCCGCCCGCGCAGGAGCTCGTGATGGTGATGAACGGCTACGACACCGACGCCGACGGCGGCAACAACTTCTACACCGTCAACGGCCGCAGCTTCTACTACGCGAAGTACCCGATCGTCGTCAAGCGCTCCCAGCTCGTGCGGGTCTACCTGGTCAACCTCACCGAGTTCGACTTGATCAACTCGTTCCACCTCCACGCCGACTTCTTCCGCTACCAGCCGACCGGCACGGGCGCGAACTGGGAGTACACCGACACCGTGATGCAGTGCCAGGGCCAGCGCGGCGTGCTCGAGATCGACTTCGCGCACACCGGCCTGCACATGTTCCACGCGCATCAGTCGGAGTTCACCGAGCTCGGCTGGATGGGCTTCTTCAACGTGGTTCCGTGATGGAGGCTCGGGCGGCGAAAGGCCGCGGCGACTTGAGCTGGCGCCTGTGGGCGCTCCTGCCGATCGTCCTCCTGGCGGTCGCAGTCGGGGCGTTCGTCACCGCCGGCTCGTCGCTCGTCGACCTGATCGGGAAGAACCCGCCACAGGCCGACGCGTTCGACGTCCGCCGCGTCGAGTTCGAGCCGGGCGAGATCCGCGTGCGCGTGACGAACCCCCAGACGAACGATCTGACGATCGCCTCCGTGACGGTCGACGACGCAATCGTCCCGTTCGCGGTCGACGGCTCGGCAACGCTCGGCCGCCTTCGCTCGAGCACGATCGTGATTCCGTACGAGTGGGTCGAGGACGACCCGATCACCGTGGGTGTGACGAGCTCGACCGGGATCGAGACGATCGAGGAGATCCCCGCCGCGGTCGAGACACCCGGGCTGACCGGCTCCTCCGTGCTCGGCTACGCGATCATCGGCTTCCTCGTCGGCGTCCTCCCGGTCGGGCTCGGGCTCCTCTGGCTGCCGTCGCTCCGGCGTGTGCGCCAGGAGTGGCTGACGGCGTTCATGGCCCTGACCGCCGGCCTGCTCTCGTTTCTCGGCGTCGAGGCGCTGTTCGAGGCGTTCGCGCTCCAGGCGGCTGTGCCCGGCGCGTTCGGCGGCCCGGGACTCGTGCTGCTCGGCGTCGCCCTCAGCTACCTGACGATGACCTTCCTCTCGTCGCGCTTCTCGGCGTCCGGCAGCGGTGGCGTCGTCAGTGGGGCCGCGCTGGCGTTACTCGTCGCGATCGGAATCGGCGTCCACAACCTCGGCGAGGGGCTCGCGATCGGAACCTCGTTCGCATTCGGACAGCTCACGCTCGGCTCGTTCCTGATCGTCGGCTTCATGGTTCACAACATCACCGAAGGCCTCGGGATCGCCGCTCCCGCAGCCGACGAGGGCGCGACGCTCTCCTGGCGGCGGCTCGCGCTCCTCACCGCCGTCGCGGGCGGGCCCGCAATCCTCGGCGCCTGGATCGGCGGCTTCGTCGCGAACGACGTGCTGGCGGTGCTCTTCTTCGGGGCGGCGGCCGGAGCCGCGTTCGAGGTCGTCGTCGAGGTCGGCCGCTACGTCCTGCGTCGCGATCCGGCCGGAATCCGCTCCGGCTGGGCGATCGGCGGTTTCCTCGCCGGGATCGCGATCATGTACGCGACGGGCCTGATCGCCGGCTAGCGCGGAACGAGCCGTCGCAGGCGGGCCCGCTCGGCCGGCAGGGTGAAGCCGAGCAGGAGCAGGACGAGCGGATAGGCAGCAACGAGCGCGAGCGCGACGGCGAGCGGCACGTCGAGGAGCTTGCCGAGCACGGTTAGCGCGACCGCGCCTCCGGCCGCCGTCGCGACGCGCCGCCACTGATACGGGGTCGGGAAGACGCGCTGCGCGTACCAGCACATGCCGAGAAACATCGCCGCGTAGGCGCTCGCCGCGGCGATCCCGGAGCCGATCAGCTCGTAGCGCGGTACGAGCAGGACGTTGAGGACGACGCTGAGCGCTGCCGCCGCGCCCGTGATCGCCCAGTTGAACTTCGTTCGCTTCGCCCGCCCGACCCCGATCGCCATCACGATGTAGCCGGCGTACGCGACGCTGCCGAACGCGAGCAGCGCCACGACCCGGCCCCCCTCGTAGTACTCCGGCGTCGCCAGCAGGCGCACGAGCCAGGGCGAGAGAAGTCCGAGCGCGAGTGCGAGCCACGACGCTGCGGCGACGAGGTAGGTGAGGACAAAGGCATACGTCCGTTTCGCCTCGTCGTCGTCCTCGATCGAGTACGCGAACGCGGGCCAGGCAGTGCGGAAGGCGGTGATCAAGAGCACCATCGCCGAGGCGATCCGGACGCCGAGTTCGTAGCGCCCGACCTCGGCCGCGCCGACGAGCTCGTTCAGGAAGAAGCGGTCGCCGAAGCTGAGCGCGATCAACGCGAGCGCCGAGGGAACGAGCGGGACGCCGAAGCGGTTCATCTCGCGCAGCAGCGGCCGCGAGAGCTGGAGGCCGAGCTGGGCTCGCCGGAAGCCGAGAAGCGCGAGGTAGACGACGAGCGTGCCGATGAAGTTGCCGACGATCACGCCGAGCGCGCCCTGGTCGTAGCCGACGACGAGCACGAGCGTCGTCGCAATCGTGATCGCGATGTTGGCGAGGCTCGCGACGACGAAGAGGCCGGACCGCTCCTCGACCCGGAAGAGCGCGGTCAGCTGCTCGTAGTTCATCTGCGCCCAGATCCCGACGAAGGCGGCGCGGACGAGGTTCGCATCGTCGAGCAAGAGGAGGTCGGCGAGCGGCTCCGCGAGCAGCAACCCCGCCGCCAGTCCTGCAGTCGCGCTCGCCATCGTGAACCAGAACGAGGTCCGGAGCACGAGTAGCCGCTCGGCGCTGTCCTTCGCGTCGAAGTAGAAGCGGAAGAACGCGCTCGAGATCCCGGCGCGGAGGATGGTCACGAGCACGGCCGAGAGCCCGACGAGGAGGCCGACCGCGCCGAAGTCGGACGGTTCCAGATAGCGCGTGTAGAGCGGGAGCAGGAAGACGGCGATCACGCGCGAGACGATTCCGCCGAGCCCGTAGATCGCCGAGTGCTTGCCGAGCCTGCGCATCTGGGCGCTCATGGTCATCGGTGCGCCAGCCGGTGACGTTGCCGTGCCTCCGCCGCGCGAAAGGCAAGCGACGCAAGGACGCAGGGAGCGTTCAAAGCTGGAGCTATGGACGCGACTGAGGACGCCGCGACGCGCCGCTTTACAGCCGGCGGAGGCGCGGATGACATTGGCGGCAGGCGCACTTACAGGCGAGCGTAGAGATCGAGCAGGCGGTCGGTGCCGCGTTCGAGATCGTGCACCCGCTCGACATACGCGCGCGAGGTAGCGCCGATGCGGCGGCGCTCGTCGGCCGAGCCGACGAGCTCGCGGAGCTGCTCGCGCAGCGTCTCCTTCGTGGCGTTCACGATCGGCACGCGCGTCGCGTACGCTTCCTCGGTGCGGCGAACGGCGTCGTCGTGGAGGAACGTGACGACCGGCTTGCCGAGCGCCATCGCCTCGACCGCAAAGAGCCCGTACCAGCCCGCGTTCAACTGGTCGACGACGATGTCGGCGGCTCGGTAGCGCTCGAGGGCCTCGTGGTGGTGCAACCCCTCGACGAGCGCCAGGTCGGCGTCGAGCCCCTCGCACGCCGCGATCACGTGCTCGGTTCCCTTCCGGCCGCGGTGCGAGGGCGCATGGACGATCAGCGGGCGTGCGCGATTCGAGGGCGGCGCCGGCGCGATCCGCGCGAGGTCGATCCCAGGCGGTATTACCTCCGCCTCCGGCACCCAGCGGATCGCGTCGTAGGAGCCGACGATCTGCGCGTCTGCCTTGCGGCCATAGGCGAGCTGAGAGGGAGACTTGCCGCGGATGTCCGAGCCGAGGTAGTGCATCACCGACTTCTTCCGCGCCGCCCGGAGGATCGGAAACTGAAGCGACTGGGGCACGAGCGTCAGCCCGAAGACGAAGTGGAAGACGTCTGTGCGCGTGAGCAGACGCGCGAACGCGGCCCACTGGCGCGCCTGCCTGCCGAGTAACGGACTGCTACTTGGGATCTCGAGCGACCAGTCGGCCTCGGGGTGGAGCTTGTACCGCTCGAAGACGACGAGGCGGGCGTCGACGCCCCGCGCGCGGAGTGCCTGGACGCTCGCCCACGGCACACCGGCGGTGTTCACGGGGCAGTGGACGACGCGGAGCTCGGTCGGATCGGTCATCGCGGGCGAGGATACGGGCGTCACGTAGCCTGGCGAGATGGCAGCGATCGAAGCAGAGGGTCTCGTCAAGGTCTACCGATCGCGCAAGAGCGAGGTGCGGGCGCTCGACGGCGTCGACCTCGAGGTGCAGGAGGGCACGGTGCTCGGCCTGCTCGGGCCGAACGGCGCCGGCAAGACGACGACGGTCCGGATCCTGACGACGCTGCTCCGGCCGGACGCCGGCACGGCACGCGTCGGCGGCCTCGACGTCGTCCGCGACGCGCAGGCCGTCCGCCGCTCGATCGGGCTCTCGGGCCAGTACGCGGCCGTCGACGAGAACCTGACCGGCCGCGAGAACCTCTGGATGTTCGGCCGCCTCTACCAGCTCTCGAGCAACGAAGCGCGAAGCCGTGCAGGCGAGCTGCTCGAGCGCTTCCTCCTCGAGGACGCCGCCGACCGGGTCGCGAAGACCTACTCCGGCGGGATGCGACGCCGCCTCGACCTCGCGAGCGCGCTGATCGGCCGGCCACGGCTCCTCTTCCTCGACGAGCCGACGACGGGGCTCGACCCGCGCAGCCGGCTCGGGATGTGGGATGTGATCCGGGCGCAGGTGCGCGAGGGCGGAACGCTTCTCCTGACGACGCAGTACCTGGAGGAGGCCGACGAGCTCGCGAACGAGATCGCGGTCGTCGACCACGGCAAGATCATCGCGCGCGGCACCGCGGACGAGCTGAAGTCGCAGGTCGGGGGCGAGCGGATCGAGGTCGTCGTGCACGATCCCGCCGAGATCCAGCGCGCCGCTCAGCTGCTCGCGCCCGGCGGGAGCAGCACGGTCGAGGAGCACACCCGCCGGATTACCGTCTCGGCCGACGGCGGCGCCGCGCAACTCGTGGAGGTCGTGCGCCAACTCGGAGAGGCCGCGATCGCGGTCGACGACATCGCGCTTCGGCGGCCGACGCTGGACGACGTCTTCCTCGCGCTCACCGGCCGGGCTGCGGAGGAGCAACCGGACGAGGAGGCAGCGTGAAGGCAGCGGTCGCCGACGGCCTGATCGACCGCTTCCGCTCGCTGCCGATGGCGCGCTTCGGCGGTGCTGAGCGGCCGCACCGTCTCCGACGTGATCTACAACACGGGCATTCTCGTCGTGCTGATGCTCTCCGGCCTCGTCGTCGGCTGGCGCGTGCACACGAACGTCGGCGACTTTCTTCTGGCGGTCGCGCTGATGCTCTTCTTCACCTTCGCGATGGCCTGGATCGGCGTCTTGGTCGGCCTGCTCGTACCCTCGGTCGAGGTCGGTCAGCAACTCGGCTTCCTGATCGTCTTTCCACTGACGTTCCTCTCGAACGCGTTCGTGCCGACCTCGACGCTCCCGAGTTGGCTGCGACCCGTGGCCGAGTGGAACCCGTTCAGCGCGCTCACGGCCGCGACGCGCGAGCTCTTCGGCAACCCGAATCCGTTCACGTCGGGCTTTCCTGGCGATCATCCGTTCCTGCTCTCGATCCTCTGTACCGTCGGGCTGCTCGCCGTCTTCGCACCGCTCGCGGTGCGGAAGTACCGCTCGATCGATCGTTAGGAGGGCTTGGCGGAACGTCCCTCGTCGGCGGGGTGCGCCGCTGCCCGACGGCTCAGCGTTCGTTTCGCCAAGCCCTCCTACGCGTCCCACTCGACCTGATCGAAGTAGCGAAGCGCCGTCCGGCCCGGCCGGACGCGCGAGCGGAGCGCCACGAGCTCCTCGTCCGAGATCTCGCCGAGCGCGCGCTTGACGCCGAGGTAGGCCAGGTTCAGGTCCTCCTGGTAGACAATCGTCGAGATCCGCGGGTTAATCTCGATCACGTGCTCGCCGACGAGCTGGATGTTGAAGAAGTGCTCGATCGCGAGCTCGGCGACGAGCCGGTCGGCGGTCTCCATCAGCGCCTCGTCCTCGAGCGTGACGAAGTACATCGCGAGCCCGGCGCGCATCGCCTCCCGCGCCTTTGGATGGCCGAGCACGACCCGCTCGCCGTCCGCGATCCCGTCGATCGTCCGCTCAGCGCCTGTCGCGAGCTCCATCACGAGTAGGTCCGGCCCGCCCTCCTCCGGCAGGAGCTCGACCGCCTCCTCGAGCCGCATCGCCACCGAGCCGGGCCGCTCGTTCAGGAGCTGGTGCGCGCGATCGACGGTCGGATCGAGGACGCGAAAGCCGCGCGAGCCGGATGAGAAGACGGGCTTGAAGCAGACCGGCCGATCGGGGTAGCCGAGCTCGCGCGCCGCGGCTTCGACCTCCCGCGCGCCGTTCACCCGTCGGAAGTCCGGCCCGGCGATCCCGAGCCGTTGCAGCAGCGCGTAGGTCTCCGCCTTGTCGTTCGAGCGGTGGATCGTGTCCGGGCTCGAGACGAGCACGGGCACCGGAAAACGGTCCCTGTGCGCTGCGAGGCCCTCCAGGTCGAACGACGACTGCGGCAGCACGCAGTCGACGCCCTCGCGCTCGACCACCTCCAGGATCGCGTCCGCAAAGCCGGGATCGGAGCCGGCCGGGACGAGATGGAAGGCATCGCAGAGGTGGCGGCCGATCGAGCGCTCGCTCATGTCCGTTCCGACGAGCCGAACGGTCCGCTCGCCGTTCGCGCGCAGGCCCTCGAGTAGCGCGGCGGTACCGGGCGCTCCCGACGCGGAGACGAGGACGGTGATCTCCTTCAGCGTAGCCACGGTCCCAGCTTCCGACGAATTCCGCGCTCGCTCATCCACTGTCAGCGAGGGACGTGTCCGGGGTCAAAGCCCGGACGTGTGCGCCGCGTGCAACAGAGCGCATCGTTTCGCGGCGTAGAGAGACGGCACTGGCCACACGGGACGTGGCCGGGCTTTGACCCCGGACGTGTTCGCAAACGACGGTGCGTCGCACAAGGCGATTCACGAGAGATCGATCCGGTCCTCGACGAGCTGGTCGAGGCGGCGCTCCTTCTCCTCCTCGAGCATCGCGCGCATCGTCTCGCCCATCCGGTCGCCGGGGTAGACCCAGATCTCCGGGTGGGTGAGGAGCTGGAGCCAGGGGAAGGCGCCCACGCGCAGCTCCTCGTGCGGGCAGCCGGAGCGCCAATGCTGGTTCGAGTCCGAGCGGTAGGTCTTCGGATCGAACCACGGCGACTCCATCACGTTGATCGCGCCCTCGATCGGCGCGCGCATGTACTCCGAATCGGGGTTGTGCCAGGCGACGACGCGCTCGAAGCGCTCGTCCAGCTCGACGCGCGGATAGACCGCGTGCAGCCCGACGCGATGGCCGAGCTCCCGTAGTCGCTCGAGCGCGCGCTCGCCCTCCGTCGAGGAGAGGTTGTAGAAGGTCGAGCCCGTCATCAGGAAATAGGTCGCGGCGGCGCCCGCCTCGGCCTCGAGCTCGGCCATGCGCAGCGCCGCGTCGAGCGAGAGATCGACGTCGTGGCGGAGGATCAGATCGCCCCCGGCCGGCGCCCCCTCGAAGAACGCGAACCGGTAGCCGCCCGCCTTCGCCACTTCGATCAGCTCGCGGTAGTGCGCCAAGTCGAACGCGCAGCTCACGACAGCGTCCGCCGCGAGAGAGCTTGTGTTGGAACAACACAAGCTTTTCTCGGTTCGACCGCAACCCGCGTGGTGGGGCCGCGGCGAGCAAGGGGAATCGCGCTTGTGTTGTTGCAACACAAAGTCATCGCCGGGCCAGCACCCACTGGAACGTCGCCTTCCCCTCGGGCTCGGTGATCGCGACGAGCTCGTCCCGCTCGAGCTCGAAGCCGGCCTTCGCGAGGAGCCGCCGGTTCGTCTCGGGCGGCCAGCCTGAGAAGAACATCCGCACGCCGAGCCATTCCCCGGTCCAGTCCTCCAGATCGC
This sequence comes from Candidatus Gaiellasilicea maunaloa, assembly GCA_024330215.1. Classification (GTDB taxonomy): domain Bacteria; phylum Actinomycetota; class Thermoleophilia; order Gaiellales; family Gaiellaceae; genus Gaiellasilicea; species Gaiellasilicea maunaloa. The sequence continues at coordinate 17,406 of JANDLU010000022.1, read as the reverse complement.
TCCCACCCAGCGTCGCCAGGAACCAGCCTCCCGGGACGAGCCATGCGTGAATCCGTTCGAAGAGATCCCCGAGCAACGCCCGCGGGACGTGGTTGAACGAGTAGAAGGCGGCCACGCCCTCGAAGCTGCCGGGCTCGAAATCGATCGCCGTGAAATCGCCCGGCCGGAATTCGCCGTCTGGAACTCGCCGGCGCGCCCGCTCGAGCTGAGCCGGCGAGAGGTCGACGCCCGTGAGCCGGAAGCCGGAAGCAAGCACCCGCGTCTCCTCCGTTCCGCCCCCGCAGCCGAGCTCGAGTACACGTGCGCCTGGGGAGAGCCGCGCGGCGAGCTCGGCGCACCATTGCTTCCTCGGGTCGTCCGTGATCTGCGCCTTCCACGATTCCCAGGTGTCGATCATCGAGTCGTAGCCGTCCGCCACGAGTTGCGCGCGCGGATCGCTCACTCGACCTCGACCTCCAGCAGCCGCGCGGCATCCTCCGCGCGCTGCAACGCCTCCACCGAGGTGTCCGCGGTCGCGATCACGTAGCCGCGGCGGTCGCCGTCGAGCCTCACCGGCCTGATCGTCTCGCCCTCCTGGAGATAGGTGTCGGCCTGGACGACGCCGGCGGCCGCGAGCACCGGCTCGAGGGGGCCGATCCGCGTCACCTTCCCGATCGGCAGCGGCCCCGGCTCGGCGGTCAGGAACCGGATCGCGAGCGGCTGCTCGAAGCGCGGCAGCACGAGCTCGTCCGGGATCTCCTCCCCGAGCGCCTGTCGCAACGCCACTTCCACGAGATCGACGCCGACGGCGTGGCGGACGAGATCGGCCATCTGGCCGCCGGGGATCCGCGCGGCCACCTCGACCACGCGCACCGAGCCGTCGTCGGAGACGAGCAGCTGCGGGAAGGCGATCCCGTTCCGGAGGCCGAGCGCGTGCACAGCGTGGCTCGCGATCCGTTCCGCCTCCTGGAGCACGTCGCCGTAGATCGAGGCCGGGTAGATGTGGATCCAGCCGACGCCGAAGCCGATTCCCGGCGGGCGGAGCCGGTCGGAGAGCGTGAGCGGAATCGCCTCGCCGTCCCGCGCGATCACGATCCCGTTCAGCTCGAGTCCGTCGTGGAAGCTCTCGACGATCGCCTCCCCCGTCGTCGAGGCCGCGAGCGCCGCGTGCAGATGCGCGTCCAGGTCGTCGACGGTCTCGAGGTAGAAGATCCCGCGCTGGCCGCCCGAGTCGACGGGCTTCAGGACTGCCGGCAGCCCGACGTTCTCGAGCGCCGCGCGCGCGCTCCCGAGGTCGCGCGCAGCCGCGAACCGCGGCTGCGGCACGCCCGCGTCGGCGAGCGTCCGGCGCATCGCAATCTTGTGCGTCATCAGATGGGCGGTCTCGACGCCGATTCCGGGCAGCCCGAGTGCCTCCGCGACCGCCGCGACGACGGGTACCGCACGATCGGCCGAAACGGTCAGGACCCCGTGGACCGCGTGCCGCCGCCCCACCTCGGTGACAGCCGCGACGTCCGTGAAGTCGACCGCCTCGGCGACGTCTGCGACCTGCAGGCCAGGCGCGTCGGCGTTCCTGTCCACGGCGACGACGCGCAGCCCAAGCTCCTGCGCGCGCAGGATCGCGCGCCGCTGATGCCGGCCGGCGCCGACGAGAAGCACGGTGGACACCGCGCGATGCTATCGCTCGTCGGGAATCGGGCCGGTTGGAGCAGCCGTCCTCTGAGACGAGCTCCTACGGCTCGCCGCTGCGGAAGGTCGGGACGAGGAAGCGAAGCCGCTCGAAGCGCGAGATCTCGCAGCCGTTCCGGCGGGCGAGCCGAATCCAGATCCGACGACCCTCGTAGGTACCGGCGACGATCGCCTCCTGCGGGCCGCCGTAGATCTCGGTGCAGACCAGATCCTTCCGGAGCGGCGCGAACGGCGCCTTCATCCGGGCAAGGCGCGTGCAAGCGGTAGCCGCTCGCGGCAGCGTGCCGCCCGCGGGCGAGCAGCGCAGCGTCCAGCGGATCGGCGCGCCCCGATCCCGTCCCTCCGGCCAGTAGCTCACGCGCAGCTCGTCGCGACCCTGGGCAGGCGCACCGAGAGCAACCAGAACCGCAATCATCGCGAGCTGCATCTCGAAGAGAACGGTAGCGCGACGTTACACTCGCCGCGTGGCTCTCCAGGGCAAGCGGATCCTCGTCACGGGCGGAGCCGGCTTCATCGGGACGACGCTTGCGCGCCGGCTCGTCGACGCGAACGAGGTGATCGCTGCCGACAACCTGCACCGCGACGCGCTCAGCGGCACGCCGCTCGCCGAGCATCGGAACTTCAGCTTCCATCAGGCGGACATCCTCGATCTCGAGGCGATCGAGGAGCTCGCCCACGGGGTGACGCACATCGTCCACTGCGCTGCGATCGCCGGCGTCGACGACGTGCTCAAGAGTCCGGTGCGGGTGATGCGCGTCAACGTGATCGGCACCTACAACGTGCTCGAGGCCGCGATCTCGACCCTCGGAAGCGTCGAGCGCTTCGTCGATTTCTCGACCAGCGAGGTCTTCGGCACACACGCCTTCCGCGTCCAGGAGGGGCAGGTCTCGACGATCGGCTCGGTCGGCGAGGCGCGCTGGACGTACGCCGTCTCGAAGCTCGCGGGCGAGCACATGTCGCACGCCTACCACGACGAGCTCGGCTTACCAGCCGTCACCGTCCATCCCTTCAACGTCTTCGGGCCGGGCCAGATCGGCGGCGGCGCGATCCGCGCCTTCATCGAGAACGCACTCGAAGGCCGCGACCTCGTGATCCACGGCGACGGCTCCCAGATCCGCGCCTGGTGCTACGTGGACGACATGGTCGAGGGGACGCTCCTCTGTCTCGAGCATCCGGACGCCGTCGGCCAGACCTTCAACATCGGCAACACGCGCTCGACGGTGACGATCTACGACCTCGCCCAGCGAATCAGGCGCCTGACCGAGGCCGACGTCGAGATCGTCTTCCAGCCGCTCCACTACGCGGACGTCGAGCTGAGGATCCCGAACGTCGAGAAGGCGGCCGAGGTGCTCGGCTTCAGCGCGAAGGTCGACCTCGACGAGGGTCTCGCCAGGACGATCGCGTGGTATCGAGAGAAGACGCTGAGCCCGTCCGTCTAGCGTTTCCGGAGCTCGGCGAGGCGGAGCTCGCGGAGGTGCGCGGCGTTCTCGATTCGGGAGCGCTGACGATGGGGCCGAAGGTGGCGGAGCTCGAGGAGCTCGTGGCAGCCGCCTGCGGGGTCGAGCACGCCATCGCCGTCTCGAACGGGACTGCGGCGCTGCATCTCGCCGTGCTCGCGCTCGGGATCGGAGCCGGCGACGAGGTGATCGTTCCCGCCTACACCTTCCCGGCGACCGCGAACGTCGTCCGGCTGGCGGGCGCGACCCCGGTGCTCGTCGACGTCGACCCCGACACGTTCAACCTCGATCTCGAGCGCGTCTACGAGGCGGTGACCGCGCGCACGAAGTCCGTGCTCGCGGTGCACCTCTTCGGCCGTCCTCTCGACTGGGCAGCGCTTCAGGACGCGGTTGCCCCGGAGCTCGTGCTGCTGGAGGACGCCGCGGGGGCGCTCGGCGCACGCTGGCAGGGGATGCCGTGCGGCGGGCTCGGGACGATGGGCTGCCTCTCCTTCCACCCGCGCAAGATCGTGACGACGGGTGAGGGCGGCGCGGTGACGACAAACGACGCCGAGCTCGCCGCCTCGATCCGGCGGTTGCGCCACCACGGGCTCGATCCCGACGCGGACATCGTCGAGCCCTCGACGAACTACCGGCTCGCCGACGTGCTCTGCGCGCTCGGGATCCCGCAGCTCCGCCGCCTCGACGAGCTGCTCGCCGAGCGGACGCGAATCGCGGCCGCGTACTCGGAGCGGCTAGCCGGCGTCGTCGAGCTGCCGGACGTGGACGAAGGCGACACGCACGGCTGGCAGGCCTACGTCGTCGGGCTCGACCGACGTGACGAGGCGCTCGCGACGTTGCGAGCAGAGGGGATCGAGGTTCAGATCGGCACGTACGCGCTTCACCACCTCTCCGCCTATCGCGACCAAGGGCCGTTCCCGGGCGCCGACGCGGCCTTCGCGCGGGCTCTCGCGCTGCCGCTCCACTCGCGCCTGACCGATGGCGAGCTCGACCGCGTGGCCGAGGGCGTCGCTCGCTTCACTTGACATCCGAGCATTGTTAGTGAACACTCACTACCATGAGCACCGCGACAAGGCAAACAGCAGACGAGCGGCGTGAGGCGGTGTACGAGGCCGCCACGCACGAGTTCGCCCACAAGGGCCTGCACGGCGCCTCGACCGACGAGATCGCGAAGCAGGCGGGAATCTCGCAGCCGTACCTTTTCCGCCTCTTCGGAACGAAGAAGGGCCTCTATCTCGAGACCACCACCCGCAAGATGGAGGACACCTACACGTTCTTCGAGCGGGCCTCGCGCGGCAAGTCCGGCCAGGAGGCGTTGGACGCGATGGGCACGGCGTATACCGAGTTGATGGCCGATCGGGATCGCGTGCTCCTGATGCTCCAGTGCTTCTCGGACTGCGACGACGACGAGATCCGCGCGAACGTGCGCCGAGTGTGGCGCGACCTCGTCGAGCTGATCGAGCAGCGCTCCGAGATGAGCTCCGAGGAGGTCAGTGCCTTCTTCGCCCACGGGATGCTCCTCACGATCACGATGGCGATGAAGCTCGATGTGGATCCGACGCCGTGGGGCGACCGGCTGATCGCCGGCTGCAAGCCCGGGGCGGAGAAGTAGGGCTAACCGCACTGTGACCGCTTTTTAATTTCATCTACTAAGGAAGTAACCGATTACTTCACTGGAAGGAGTTGAGATGGCAGCACGAACGAAGACTCTCTGGACGTTCGCGATCACCTCGATCGCCCTCTTCATGGTCACCCTCGACAACCTCGTCGTGACGACGGCGATTCCCGTGATCCGTCGCGATCTCGACGCCTCGCTCGAGAGCCTCGAGTGGACGGTGAACGCCTACACGCTGACCTTCGCCGTGCTGCTGCTGACCGGCGCCGCGCTTGGCGACCGCTTCGGCCGGCGGCGCGTCTTCGCGATCGGCGTCGGCGTCTTCACCCTCGGCTCGGTCGCCGCGGCGCTCGCGCCGACCGTCGAACTGTTGAACCTCGCCCGCGCGTTGCAGGGCCTCGGCGGCGCGATCGTGATGCCGCTGACGCTCACGATCCTGAGCGCGGCGGTGCCGAAGGAGAAGCGCGGGCTCGCGCTCGGGGCCTGGGGCGGGATCAGCGGTCTCGCGGTCGCGTTCGGCCCGGTCGTCGGCGGCGCGGTCGTGCAGGGGCTCTCGTGGCAGTGGATCTTCTGGCTGAACGTTCCGATCGGCTTGCTCCTGATCCCGCTCGCGCTCTCGCGGCTGCAGGAGACGCACGGGCCGGGCGGCAGGCTCGACCTGCCCGGACTCGGGCTCGCGAGCACCGGTCTCTTCGGAATCGTCTGGGGCCTGATCCGCGGCAACGGCCAGGGCTGGGCGAGCCCCGAGATCGTCGGCTCGCTCGCGGTCGGTGGGTTGCTCGTGGCGGCGTTCGTCGCCTGGGAGCTGCGGACGGCGGCGCCGATGCTGCCGATGCGCTTCTTCCGCAAGCCGGCGTTCGCGCTCGCGAACGCGGCGTCGCTCTTCATGTTCTTCGGGATGTTCGGCTCGATCTTCCTGCTCTCGCAGTTCTTCCAGACGGTGCAGGGCTACTCGCCGCTCGGGGCTGGGTTGCGGATCCTGCCGTGGACGATCGCGCCGATGTTCATCGCCCCGATTGCGGGCGCCATGTCGGATCGAATTCCCGGCAAGACGCTCGTCGGGATCGGCCTCACGCTCCAGGCGGGCTCGCTCGTGTGGCTGGGCCTCGTCTCGACGCCGACGGTGGCCTACTCGTCACTGATCGCGCCGTTCGTGCTCGCCGGGATCGGGATGTCGCTCTTCTTCGCCCCGATGGCGAACATCGTCCTCTCGGCCGTGCGGCCGGAGGAGGAGGGCCAGGCGTCAGGCGCCAACAACGCTGTCCGTGAGCTCGGCGGGGTCTTCGGCGTCGCGGTCCTGGCCTCCGTCTTCGCGAGCCTCGGCGGCTACGAGAGCGGCCAGGCCTACGTCGACGGGATGAACCCGGCGCTCGTGATCGGCGGCGCCGTCGTCGGCCTCGGCGCACTCGCCGCGTTCCTGATCCCGGGCCGCAAGCGGGACGAACAGCCGGTCGGCGCGCTCGCGGAGGCCGCCTGAACCGTCCGTTTGGGACGTGTCCCAGGGACTGTCCCTGGGACACGTCCGTTGCGGACACGTCCAGGGGCTGGCCCCGGACGTCGGGCGCGCTGGGCGTGCGGCACCGCTAGCGTTCTCGACGTGGGGCTGCTCGATCGGATCCGCACTGGAACGTATGTCGCCGACGGCGAGCCGCTCATCGTTCCCGGCCGCGCCACGGCGCTGGCGGAAGTCGGCGATCGGGTGCTGGCCGGGGAGGGCGTTCTCCCCGCCGTGCGCGACTTCCTCGACCAGCTCGAGCGACTGCCGGCCGACGAGCTCGCCCGCCTCGTCGAGCAGGAGCCACCGGCGACCGGGGACAGTCGGGCCGACGCGCTCGTTGCCGCCATCGCCGAGCACGCAGCGATCACCCGTGGCTTCGCGTGCCCCCGCTGGACGCTCGAGCCTGATCGCTTCCTCGACCGTTTCTGGTTCGTGAGCGATACACCCGGCTTTCGGGCGATCGCGCTCGCGCAGACTCCGGTCTCGCTCAAGCGGCGTGGCATCTTCTGGCCCGCCCGCTCGCTCCGGCGGGTCTGATGGATCGCGACGAGATCACTCGCCTGCTGCTGGAGCTAGGACGCCGCCTCGATGCATCCGGTCTCGCGGCGGAGATCTATGTCGTCGGCGGCGCCGCGATCGCGCTGGCCTTCGACGAGCGCCGCTCGACCCGCGACATCGACGCCGTCTTCGAGCCGAAGCTCGCCGTGTATGCCGAGGCCGAGCGCATGGCGAGCGAGCTCGGGTTGCCGCCGGGGTGGCTGAACGACGGCGTCAAGGGGTTCCTGGCCGGCCCCGACGCCGAGGCTGTGCCAGCGCTCGAAGCCCCTGGGATCCGGGTCTCGACCGCATCGCCGCGGATGCTGCTGGCGCTGAAGGTGCTCGCCCATCGTGTCGAGGAGGACGAGGACGATGTCCGTCTCCTGGCGAGATTCCTCGGCCTCTCGTCCGCGGCTTCCGTGCTGGCGGTCGCTGAGGACGTGTTCGGCGATCGGCTCGACGTCGCCGCGCGGTTCTTCGTCGAGCAGCTTTTCGACTAGACCACATCCCAGCCCTCCGGGAGCTTCGGCAGCGGCCAGGACGGATCGGGCCGCCAGTCCTCCCAGCCGGTGGGGAACGGCCACTCCTCGAGGACCCGCGCCGCCTCCGCTCGAACGGCGCCCGCGTCGAGCAGCCCGAGCGATGCGGCCTGCTCGAGCTCGTCCTCATCCTTCCAGCGATGGGCTCCGTCCGGCTCCACGATCAGGTCGAGCTTCTCGTCGAAGGTGTCGAAGCCGACGGGCGAGCGGCGCAGCGGCTGCTCGAAGTTCACGTACCAGTGGTCGAGCTCCCAGGCGTCGTCCCAGAAGACGTAGACGGAGTGCGCGCGGCCGGGGTGCGCGACGCAGATCTGATCGCGGCTGGGCGACACGTCCTCGAGCTCCCACTCGTCGCCCGGGATGCGGAGACCGCCCGACGGCACCTTTGCCGGCGATCCAGCCGGAATCCAGAGCGCGATCGTCTCCGCGGAGTCGTCGACGATCCGGCACGCCTGCGCGCGCCAGACGCGGCCGCGATGAATGTCGCGCCAGGCCGCGTCGTCGCTAGACCGCATCCCAGCCCTCGGGGAGCACCGGCGGTGCCCACGCCGGATCCGCCTCCCAGGTCGCCCACTCCTCGCTCCACCAGCGCCGGCCTGCGTCGAGCTCGGCGCCCAGCCGAGCACCCTCCGCGCGGATCGCCGCCACCTCCTCGCGCGTCCAGCGGCCGCGCTCGACCCAGGGGTCGAGCTGCTCGTCGTCCTTGAAGCTCCACGAGCCGTCGGGCTCGACCACGAGGTCCAGCTCGAGATCCTGCGTGTCGAAGCCGAGCGGCGAGCGCCGCCAGGGCTCCTCGAGGTTGACGTACCAGGCAGCAAGCTCTGGCCGGAGCCCCGTCCAGAAGACCCAGACCGAGTTCATCGACCCGGGCCGATGGAGCTGGACGACGCCGTGCCCGAACCAGCGATCGCGCCCGCTCCACGGATGCGGCGCGCCGAAGAAGTCGTCGGCGAAGGCGAGCGGCGAGCCCTCGGGCAGGTAGAGCGCGACCTGCTCGTCGGTGTCCTCGAGCACGTAGCCGCCCCATCCCACGTGCGGCCGGCCGCGCCAGACGTCGCGCCGCACGATCGCATCTCCCGGCTGCCACCTCACCAGATGATTGATGCCATGAGATCGTCCGTCTCGGGGCGTGAGCTGGCCGCTCTGGGGCGCGGGATCAGCCCGTTGCCGATGCCGGTTGCATCGGTGACGGGCTGAGCGCGCGAAGCGGACGGGCTGGCTGAGCGGCCGCCAGGCCGATCAGACAGTCCGGGAGCGGCCCAGACACGCCAGATCGCGTCCCGAGCGCGCGAGATCGTGGCATCAATCATCTAGCCCTTGTAGCCGATCACGACCCGCTCGGGCCTCGCCGCGAGGGCGGCCGTGCTGGCGAGGAAGAGGCCGGCGAGTCCGCAGACGATCGCCGCCCCGAGCTGCGTCGGTCGCGCCCTCGCCGCCCAGCACGAGCCAGGCGAGCAGGCAGATGAGGACGCCGTTCCCGAGCCGGGCGCCGAGCCGGTCGCGACCTGCTCCTCGCGGGCGCTCCGCGCCGCCCGGTGCAACGGGCGAGCAGCACCGCGACGGCGACGAGCAGGGCCTCGAGCGGGATCGCAAGCGCAAGCGGCAGCCGCACGGCCACGACGAGGAGCACGTTCGCCACGAGCAGCGTCGCGAGGGCGGGAACCTCGGTGTCGCCGTCGCCGAGCCGCGCCAGCGCGGCCGCCAGCCCCGCGAGCGCGAAGCCACCGCCGATCAGTGACACGGGCATCGCGGCTGACCGTATGCGCCAGGCAGGACGGTACGCTCCGGCTGCCATGGCCGACCTCGACGTCATCGCCGATCCCGACGACATAGCCGAAGCAGAGGCTCGGCCGGCGCCCGACCTCTCCGTGGTGGTCACGCTCTACGACGAGGAGAGCACGGTCGAGGAGCTCTACCGCCGGCTCGTGGAGGCTCTCGGCGAGCGCTCCTACGAGGTCGTCTTCGTCGACGACGGCTCGCGCGACCGTACCTGGGAGCTCGTCGAGCAGCTGCACGCGGCCGACCAGCGCATCCGCGCCGTGCGGTTCAAGCGCAACTTCGGCCAGCACCCGGCGATGCACGCCGGTCTCGCGCGCGCCCACGGCGAGATCGTCGTGACCATGGACGGCGACCTCCAGAACCAGCCCGAGGACATCCCCAGGCTCGTCGCCGCGCTCGACGACGGCACCGACGTCGCGAGCGGCCGCCGCGCCGCACGGCACGACTCGTGGGGCCGCACCCTTCCCTCGCGCCTGATCAACGGGATGCTGCGCCGCTTCACCGGCGTCGCGATCGCCGACTTCGGCTGCGCCTTCAACGCCTACCGCCGCAGTGCGGTCACGCCGATGCTCGGCGCGATCGGGAAGCAGAAGTTCACGAAGGCGCTGATCCTCTCCGGCGGCGCCTCGGTCGTCGAGGTCGACGTCGGCCACGCTCCGCGCGCCGGCAGCTCGCGCTACTCCCCGCTCCGCCTGACGCGGCTCGCGCTGCATGTGCTCGCGGGCTTCTGGCCGCAGCCGATCCAGTGGATCGGGATCGCGCTCGGCGCCGTCTGCTCGCTGCTCGCCACCGTCCTGCTCGCATACGGCGTCTGGTTCTGGATCGCCCGCGAGGACTTTCCGGGCCCGCTGCTCGGTGGCGTCGCCGTCCTCTTCGTGCTCGGGATCCAGGGCTTCATCCTCGCCCTGGTCGGCGAGTATCTGGGCAGAATCCAGCGGGAGGTTGAAGGCCGGCCCCTCTACTCGATCGCGGAAGAGCTCTAGAGCCTCGAGCTTGGCCTGTCGGGCCGCCCGCCCTATTCTCCGGGCATGTCCACGACCGTCGATCCGGCGCGCGTTCGTGCAGGACGGGTGCGTGGCCGCTACTTCCGCGAGAACTTCGCCCAGGGCGGGCTCGATCTGGCACAGGTGGTCGCGGAGCTCGTGACGAACGCCGACGCTGCGATTGCCGCCGCTGGACGCGGGCGCGGCTCGATCACGCTCCGCTTCGGCGCCGGCGCGCGCGAGTTCCGGCGGACCTGGAAGCGGGAGCTGACCCGCCTCCGGGTACCGGACCTCCCGGACTGGCAGCACGAGGTGGTCTGCACGGACAACGGCGAGGGACTCGACTGGGAGACCGTCGAGCGCAGGCTCGGTGCGCTTGGGGTCGAGCCTGCGCGCGCGGGACAGCGAGGTCTCTTCGGCCGTGGGCTGCGCGACGTCTGGCTGGCGCAGGGCGGAGGCAGGCTGCAGGCGATCCGCGCGGGCCGCGCCGTCGAGGCCTGGTTCTTCCCGGCGAGCGGCGACGAGCCGTACGCCTTCGCGCCGGTGCTCGAGGAAGCGGCGACTCCCGAGCTCCGGCGGGCCTTCGGGATCGAAGCCGACGGCACGCGCGTTACCGTCCCGCTTGCGCTGCCGCGGCTGCCCTCCCCCGGCAGGCTCCGTTCGCTCGTCGCCCAGCTCGTCCAGTTGCGTCCGGTGCTCGAGGATCCGGGCCGCGAGCTCTGGCTCGAGCTCGACGACGAGCCTCTGCAGCTCATCACCGCCGCCAGTCCGGAGCTCGATCCGGCGCGGCCGACGCTCTTCGACGGCGATGTCGACGTCCGCCCCGGTGTGGCCGCCCGCGTGGTGGTACGCCGAGCGCTCGCGCCGATTCCACTCGGATCCTCTCGCGCCACTAGGCGAGGCGGGCTCCTGATCCGCTCCGGCCGCGCAGCGCACGAGGCGACCCTCCTCGGCTACGAGAATCGCCAGGGTTCCCGTCACCTCTTCGGGGAGATCCGCTGCGAGGAGATCGAGTCGCTCCAGCGCGACGCCCTCGAGTCGCGCCGGCCGGAGGTCGTCGTGAAGGTGGATCGCAGCGGCCTGAACGAGAACCACCCCTTCGTGATCAGCCTCCATGCGGCCGTCGAGCGCGTGCTCCGGCCGCTCGTCGAGGCGGAGGAGCGCCGCGCCGGCGCACATCTCCTCAGCACCGGCCGGGCGATCAAGGCACGGGATGAGGTCGGTCTCCGGGCGCTGAACGACGCGCTGAAGGCGGCGTTCGATGCGCCCGGTTCCGCCGGTTTCGCGCGCGGCGCCGCCGTGAGCGACGAGGCACCGCGAGAGACCCTCGCTGCGGACGTGGAGCCAGGGGCGCGCGATCCCGTCACGCAGGAGCTCGAATCGCCGGACGAGGCCATGCGCTTCAAGCAGTCGCCGCTCCGGATGCATCCGAGCGAACAGCGGACCGTCTCTCTGCTCTTCGATCCTGCCCGCGTCCCGCCGGGAACCGGAATCGAGACGCTCGCAGACGACGGTCTCGGCTTGACGCTCTCGCGAGACGACGTTCCCGATCCGGGCAAGCTCGGCTGGTCGCGAGTCAGCGGGTCCTTAAGAGCGCGCGCGTCGGCGAATCCTGGATCGCGTCTGACCGTCGTCGCGCAGGCCGGGGAGCACACGGCCGAGCTCGAGGTGCTGATCGTCCAGCACCGGGCGAGCGGGTGGGTGCGAGAGATCGCGCGGAAGGACGAGGACGCCCAGATCGAGGCGTCGTTCGACCCGGAGACCGGCGTCGTCACCGTTTTCGAGGGACGAAAGGAGTTCAAGTCGCTGGAGCGGGGAGCCCGGCGCTCGGGACTCTCGAAGCGGAGGGTTCCCGAGTATCTGCCCTTCCGGCTGCTCGAGGTGGAGGTTGCCGCGAACGCCGTCTACGCCTGGGCCGCCGAGCGGATCGTCGAACGTCGGCTCGCCGAGGCGCGTCCCGCGGAGCCGTCCGATTACGCCGCGGCCGTTCGGAACGAGGCTCAGCTACTGCGCCATCGTTTCCACGAGCGGCTGATGCGAGCGTTCCTCGAGCCCGAGGTCTTCGACGGCGGCGTGAGCGTCGGCCGCGCACCCGTCCCTCGAGACGAGACCCCGCAGCAGACGAGCCTGTTGCCGGTGGAGTAGCGCGCCGGGGTAGGCTGCCGCCTCATGACGGCGAAGCGCGTCCTCGTCACCGGCGGCGCCGGGTTCATCTCGTCCAACTTCATTCGCCATCTGCTGGCGAACACCGCCTACGAGGTCGTCTCGCTCGACGCGCTCACGTATGCCGGCAACCTCGAGAACCTCGCCGATGTGATGGGTCACGAGCGGCTCTCGTTCGTGCACGGCGACATCCGCGACGCCGAGCTCGTCGCGAAGGTGGTCGACGAGGTCGACGTGATCGTCAACGCGGCGGCCGAGTCGCACGTGGAGAAGTCGATCGAGGAAGGCGCCTCCGAGTTCGTGACGACGAACGTCGAGGGAACGCAGATCCTGCTCGACGCGGTCCGCCGCACGCCGGTCGAGCGGTTCATCCTGATCTCCTCGAGCGAGGTCTACGGCACCGCCGAGACCGCGCCGATGGACGAGGACCACCCCTTGAACCCGCGCTCGCCGTACGCGGCAACGAAGGCGGGCGGCGACCGGCTCGCCTACTCGTACCACGTGACTTACGGCCTCCCGATCGTGATCGTCCGCCCGTTCAACAACTACGGCCCTCGCCAGCATCCCGAGAAGGTGATCCCGCGCTTCATCACCCAGGCGCTGGCCGGCGAGCCGCTGACGATCCACGGCGACGGCCACGCGAGCCGGGACTGGCTGTACGTCGACGACGACGCCGAGGCGATCGAGGCGATCATCGCCGCCGACATCGACGCGCTGGCGGGCGAGGTCGTGAACGTCGCGACCGGAATCGACATCTCGGTTGCGGACGTCACCGACGCCGTACTCGCCGCGACCGGCAGCTCGTCCCCTCGAGTCCACATGGCCGAGCGGCTCGGGCAGGTCGACCGGCACATCGGCTCGACGGAGAAGCTCGAGCGGCTGACCGGCTTCCGCGCGCGGACGAGCTTCGAGCGGGGGCTCGAGCAGACCGTGGCGTGGTATCGCGAGAACGAGGCGTGGTGGCGGACAGTCCTCGAGCGCGACCGCGTCTCCTCGTTCTAGGCGCCGGCGCGGCGCAGCTCGGCCTCCTGCGCGCGGCGCGCGAGCGCGGCCTGCACGTGATCGCGGTCGACCGCGATCCCGCCGCGCCAGGCTTCCGGTACGCCGACACACGCGCGGTGATCTCGACCGAGGACGAGCCGGCCGTCGACCGGCTCGCACGGGCTCAGCGGATCGACGGGGTGATCTCCCCGGGCGCGGACTGGACGGTCGGGATCGCCGCGCGGCTCGCGGATCGGCTCGGCCTGCCGCATCCGATCGACGGCGCCACCGCGGTGCTCGCGACGTCGAAGCAGCGCCAGCGCGAGCGGTTCGCCGCGGCCGGGATCCCTCAGCCTCGGCTGCTCGCCGAGCCGGCCGTGCCCTGCGTCGTCAAGGCGCCGGACCGGCAGGGCCAGCGCGGCCTGACCCTCGTCCACAGCGAGGCCGAGCTCCCGGCCGCGATCGAGACGGCCCGCGCCGCCTCGCGCAACGGCACGTTCATCGCCGAGGAGCACGTCAAGGGGCCGGAGCTGACCGTAAACGCGGTCTCGCTCGAGGGCGTCTTCCACCCGCTCACGGTGACCGACCGGCTGACCGCCGAGCCACCGGCGTTCGGCGTCGCGCTCGCGCACGCCTGGCCGACGAGACTTAGTGTTGAAACAACACAAGCGCTCGTCGACGCGGCTCGCGCCGCGGCGGCTGCGCTCGGGATCCGGAACGGGCCGACCTACACCCAGATCCGGGTCGGACGAGCTGGACCCCGCGTGGTCGAGCTAGCGGCGCGGCTCGGCGGCGGTCACGATGCCGAGCTCTGCGAGCTCGCCACGGGCGTTCCGTTGAACGACCTCGCGCTCGATTTCGCGCTGGGAAGAGAAGCAAGTGTTGTTTCAACACAAAGTCTGGTCGGCGGCGCGTGTGTCCTCTTCCTCGTCGCGCCCGAGGGAGAGCTGCGCTCGGTCGGAGGGGTCGAGGAGGCGCGGGCCCTCGAGGGGATCGCCGAGGTGCGGCTCTACCGCGCGCCGGGCTGGCGGTTCGGGCCGCTCCTGCGCGGGGCCGATCGAGCCGGCGCCGTCCTCGCGACCGGCGGGAACCGCGACGACGCGCTCGAGCGCGCTCGCCGGGCGGCCGGCGCAATACGCTTCGTCGTCCAGTGACGCGAGAGACACAACTCGGCTTCCAGCCGCCTGCAATCGGCGAGGAGGAGATCGAGGCCGTCGCCGACGCGCTCCGCTCGGGCTGGCTGACGACCGGGCCGCGCGCTGCGCTCCTCGAGGAGCGGATGGCCGAGTACCTGGAGGCGAGGCACGTGCTCGCCGTCGCGTCGGGCACGGCGGCCATGCACCTCGCCCTTGTCGCGCTCGGCGTGGGACCCGGCGACGAGGTGATCACGACGCCCATCACGTGGCCGGCCACCGCGAACGTCGTCGTCCATGCGGGTGCGACCCCCGTCTTCGTCGACGTCCGCGAGTCCGACCTGAACCTCGATCCGGAGCTGATCCCCGCGGCCGTCACGGAGCGGACGAAGGCGATCATGCCCGTCCACCTCGCGGGCCAGCCGTGCGACCTCGATCCGATCTGGGAGCTCGGGATCCCGGTGATCGAGGACGCGGCGCACGCGGCCGAAAGCGCCTACCGCGGCCGCAAGCTCGGCGGCCTCTCTACGGCGACCTGCTTCTCGCTCTACGCGACCAAGAACATCGCCGCCGGCGAGGGCGGACTCGTTTCCACCAACGACGACGCGGTGGCCGAGGCGATCCGCAACCTCCGGCTGATGCGCCGCGGCGACGGCTCGCTCTACGACCTCACCGTTCCTGGCTACAAGGCGAACCTCTCCGACGTGCTCGCGGCGATCGCGCTCGTCCAGCTCGACAAGCTGCCCGAGCACACAGCGCGCCGGCAGCGGCAGTTCGAGCTCTACGACGAGGGCCTAGCTGATCTCGACGGAATCGAGCCGCTCGTGCGCGACCCGCGCGATACGCACGCGCTCCACCTCTACGTCGTCCGCATCGACCCCGAGCGCTTCGGCCTCTCCCGCGACGAGCTCCAGCGCGCGCTCGGCGAGGAGCGGATCTCGACCTCGATCCACTTCCTCCCCGTGCACCGGCTGACCTGGTACCGCGAGCGCTTTCCCGAGCAGTCGTCCCTCCCGGTCGCCGAGCGCGCGGGCGGCGAGATCCTCTCGCTGCCCCTCTCGCCGGCGCACTCGGAGGAGGACATCAGCGACGTCCTCGAGGCGCTGTGCCGGATCCACGATCGCGCGGCATGAGACGGTGGCTCCGCCCGCTCGCGACGATCCTCTTCACGGGGCTTGCGACCGCGTACCTCGTCTGGAAGATCGACCTCGGGACGACCGTGGACGTGCTCCGCGACGCGAGTCCGTGGTGGTTCGCGCTCGCGGTCGCGATCATGATCCTGACGACCGTGCCGATGGCGCTGCGCTGGCAGTGGCTCCTCGCCTCGCAGGGAATGCGCGAGGGGCTGCCGTGGCTGACACGCGCCTATCTCGTCGCCTATGCGGCCGGACAGATCCTGCCGACCTCGCTCGGCGGCGACGCCGTCCGGATCCTCGAGACCTCACGGCGGCACCCCGCGCGGCTCGGCGGGATCAGCGCGATCGTGCTGCTCGAGCGGGCGCTCGGCGGCGCGGCGACGGTGCTTCTCGGCGCCGTCGGCTTCGCTCTCGCAGTCGGCCGCTACGACGTCGGCGCCTACCTCTGGCTCGAGGGTGCGTTCGTGCTTGGAACGATCGTGCTCGCGTTCGTCTTCTTCTCCCGCGGCGCCCGCCCGCTGCTGCGCTGGACGCAACCGCTCCTCCGCCGCCTGCGCTTGGAGCGGCCGGTGCGCTCGGTCTACGAGGGCGTGCACGTCTTCCGGGAGCACGCGCCGCTGCTCGCCGGCGTCTTCGCCCTCACCCTCGCCGTCCAGGCCGTCCGCATCCTCGCGATCTGGGCGACCGCGCGCGCCGTCGGGATCGACCTCTCGCCGCGGATCTTCTACGTGATGGGCCCGCTCTTCTTCCTCGTCCTGCTCGTCCCGTTCACGCTGAACGGCTTCGCCGTCCGCGAGGCGTTCTTCGTCAGCTTCCTCGGCAGCGTCGGGATCGCGGCCGACCCGGCCTTCGCCGCCGGCTTCCTCTTTTTCCTCGTCACGATCGCGCTGGCCCTGCCGGGCGGTGCGATCCTGCTCTGGGAGGGGCTGCGGGGACGGCCGTCGCCGACGCATGCCTGACGTCAGCGTCGTCGTCGTCACGCACAACGCGCTGCCGTGGATCGAGCAGTGCCTCGTGAGCGTTCGAGGCGAGGAGACGATCGTCGTCGACAACGGCTCCACCGACGGAACCGTCGAGGTCGTCCATGAGCTCTTTCCCGAGGCGCGGATCCTCGAGCGCGAGAACCGCGGCCTCGCGGCCGGCTGGAACGCGGGACTGGCGGTAGCGTCGGACCGCTACGTCCTGATCCTGAACGCCGACGCCTGGCTGACCGAGCGCTCGTTGGAGCGGCTCGTCGCGTTCGCCGACGAGCACCCGGACGCGGCGATCGTCGGCCCGCGGCTCTCGAACCCGGATGGTTCGCTGCAGCGCTCGGTGCGCGGCGTCCCGACGCTCTGGCGGCTCGCGACCGAGTACTTCTTCCTGCGCAAGCTGGCGCCGCGGACGCAACTCCTGAACGGGTTCTATGCAGGCGGCTTCGGCCACGACCGGGTGCTCGAGGCGGAGGTCGTGATGGGTGCCTGCATGCTCGTCCGCCGAGAGGCGATCGACGCCGTCGGCCCGCTCGACGAGGACTTCTTCCTCTTCAGCGAGGAGACCGACTGGTGCTATCGCTTCGCACGGGCGGGCTGGAAGCTGCTCTTCTTTCCGGGCGCCGAGTGCGTTCATGTCGGCGGGGCCTCGCACGGCGGCCGGCTCTATCGCGAGAACCTGCGCGGGCATCTGCGCTTCTTCGCGAAGCACCGCGGCGCGCGCAGCGCCGAGCGGGCGCGCTGGCTGCTGTGGGCGGCGCTCGTGCTGCGCGGCGCGCTCTTTCGCGGCGAGCGCGGCCGGATGTACCGGGACGGCGCCGCCTGGCTGGGATCCGGTCGCGTGCCGGAGCTCTTGCGCCGATGACATTTCTGCGGCTCGCGCTCGCGACCGCGGTCGTGCTCGCGCCGGGCTGGGCGGTCGCTCGCGCGCTCGGGGTTCGTTCCG
>JANDLU010000021.1 GCA_024330215.1 Candidatus Gaiellasilicea maunaloa | reverse complement strand
GGCATCGCCTTCGACGGTCATCCGAACCTGCGCCGGATCCTAATGGAGGACGACTGGGAAGGCCATCCGCTGCGCAAGGACTACCCGCTCGGCGGCGAGCCCGTCCGCTTTTCAGGGGAGAAGTAATAGTGGTCGTGGAGCGCGGCACGCCGATCTACGCGGGCTCGCGGATCCCCTCACCGATCCCGACGGTGCTGACGCCGAACCCGGACGAGGTGCCGCTCGAGGACGTCCTCACCGTCAACTTCGGCCCCAACCACCCGTCCACGCACGGCGTCCTCCGGCTCGTCGTCGACCTGAACGGCGAGCAGGTCGTGGGGATCTCGGCGGTGATCGGCTACCTGCATACCGGCTTCGAGAAGACGATGGAGCAGAAGACGTGGTGGAAGGGCGTCACCTATCCCGCCCGGGTCGACTACGTCTCCTTCCAGTACAACGAGCTCGTCTTCGTGCTGGCGATCGAGAAGCTGCTCGAGCTCGAGGTGCCGCGGAAGGCGACCTGGATGCGGATGGCGCTCTGCGAGCTCGTCCGGATCCACTCCCACCTCGTCTACCTCGGCACCTCCGCGCTCGAGCTCGGCGCGATCTCGATGTTCTGGTACACGTTCCGCGAGCGCGACCTGATTCTCGACCTCTTCGAGATGGTCACCGGAGTGCGGATGCACACGCGTTACTTCCAGGCTGGCGGGCTCGCCGAGGACATCCCGATGGGCTTCTACGCACAGGCGCGGGACTTCTGCACGCGGATGCCGAAGGCGATCGACGAGTACGCGGCGATCCTCGACGACAACAAGATCTGGCTCGAGCGCACGCGCGGCGTCGGGCTGCTCTCGGCCGACGACGCGATCGCGCTCGGGCAGAGCGGCCCCGTGCTGCGGGCATCCGGGGTCGACTGGGATCTGCGCAAGCGCGAGCCGTACCTCGCCTACGACCGGGTGGACTTCGAGGTGCCGGTCTACTCGGGCGGCGACGTCTACGACCGCTATCGCGTCCGGATGGACGAGATGCGAGAGTCGACGCGGATCATCTCCCAGTGCGTCGACCGGCTCCGGGAGCTGCAGGGCGAGCCCTGGACCAGTGACGATCGCAAGGTCGTGCTGCCGCCGCGCGAGGAGCTGCACACCTCGATGGAGTCCCTGATCCACCACTTCAAGATCGTGACCGAGGGCTACCGCGTCCCCGAGGGCGAGGTCTACGTCGCCGTCGAGTCGCCGCGCGGCGAGTCGGGCGTCTACGTCGTCTCCGACGGCGGCCCGAAGCCGTGGCGCGTCAAGTTCCGGGCGCCGTCGTTCGTCGCGCTCGAGGCGACCGCGTCCTGCATGAAGGACGTGGCGATCGCGGATCTGATCGCGGTCGTCGGATCTCTGGACGCGGTCATGGGGGATACGGACAGGTGAGCACGTTGTACGAGGAGATCCGCGAGTTGATGGCGGTCTACCCCGAGCCGCGCTCGGCGACGCTGCCCGCGCTCCGGCTCGCGCAGGAGAAGCACGGCTGGCTCTCGCCCGAGGCGCTCCGCGAGGCGGCCGAGGGACTCGGCGAGACGCCCGCCTACTGCATGGCCGTCGCCTCCTTCTACGACATGTTCCACCTTGCGCCGGTCGGGCGGCACCTCGTCGAGGTCTGCACGAACGTCTCCTGCGCACTCGTTGGGGCGCAGCAGGTGTTGGAGGCATTCGAGCGCGAGCTCGGCGTCCGCCCGGGTGAGACGACCGCCGACGGCGAGGTGACGCTCCGCACCGTCGAGTGTCTGGGCGGCTGCGGGTGGGCGACGATCGTGGCGCTCGATCATCGCTACCGCACGCATGTCCAGCCCGCCGACGTTGGCGCGATCGTCGAGGAGCTGCGGGCCGATGGCTGAGCAACGCCTGGTCGTTCTCCAAGGCGCCGACGAGCGTGACCTGACGAAGCTCGCCGAGTATCGAGCGATCGGCGGCTACGACGCTCTCGCGAAGGCGCGCGCGCTGACGCCACAGGCGGTCATCGACGAGTTGCTCGCCTCGAACCTGCGCGGCCGCGGCGGCGCGTTCTTTGCGACCGGGCGCAAGTGGAGCTTCATCCCGAAGCCCGATCAGAACCCGAACCCGCACTACCTCGTCGTGAATGCCGACGAGTCCGAGCCGGGCAGCTTCAAGGACAACGAGATCCTCTCGCGCGTGCCGCACCGCTTCATCGAGGGTTGCCTGATCACGGCGCACGCGGTCGAGTCGAAGCACGTCTTCGTCTACATCCGGGGCGAGTACCTCGGTCCGTTCGAGGCGGTGCGCGACGCGCTGGAGGAGATCCGCGAGGATGACCAGCTCCTCGGCGGGGTCACGATCGTCGTCCATCGCGGCGCGGGCGCGTACATCTGCGGCGAGGAGACGGCGCTGCTCGAGTCGCTCGAAGGCAAGCGCGGTCAGCCACGCTCGAAGCCGCCCTTCCCGGCGATCTCGGGTCTCTACGCCTCGCCGACCGTCGTCAACAACGTGGAGACGCTGGCGACGGTGCCGCCGATCGTCGCGATGGGCGGCGCGGCCTACGCCAAGCTCGGGGTCGAGAGCTCCACGGGAACGCGCGTCGTCTCGCTCTCGGGCAACCTCGTCCGCGGCGGCAACTACGAGGTCGCGCACGGGATCACCTTGCGGGAGCTGATCTATGACCTCGGCGGCGGCGTCCCGGACGGGCGCGAGCTCAAGGCCGTGATTCCCGGCGGCTCCTCGACCGTGATCCTGACGGCGGAGGAGATCGACGTCCCCTACGACTACGACGCCCTCGCCGAGGTCGGGACGGCGATGGGCTCGGCCGGAGTGATCGCGATCGACGATCGCTGCTGCATGGTGCAGCTCGGGATCCGCGTGTCCGAGTTCTACGAGCACGAGTCCTGCGGCAAGTGCACGCCGTGCCGCGAAGGTACGCGCTGGATGACCGCGATCCTGCGCAAGCTGGAGGCGGGCGAGGCGAGCGATTCGGAGCTCGATCTCCTGCTCGACGTGTGCGACCGGATCAACGGCAAGTGCCTCTGCCCGCTCGGTGAGACGGCCGCGATGGCGGTGGCGAGCTACGTGCTCAAGTTCCGCGACGAGTTTCTCGCGCATCTCGACGGCGGCTGCCCGTTCGGAAGCCAGTCCCCACTGGATGGAGTCGTCGCGCCGGTCAACCAGCACACGCAGAGCCCCGTTGCAGAGGTGCCGGCATGACCGTCGTTTGCGGACATGCCCGGGGTCAAAGCCCGGACGCGGCTCCGCAGGACATGACCGATCTGGCAACCGGTCGCGTTGTGCGGGATGCGGCGCACGTCAGCGTCGGCGAGGGACATGTCCGGGCTTTGACCCCGGACACGGCCCAAGGGGACGGTTCGTGAGTGCCCCCGAGAACGTGACGTTGACGATCGACGGGCGCGTGGTCGAGGTGCCGAAGGGCACCGGGCTCGTGGAGACGGCCGCCGTCGCGGGGATCGAGATCCCGGTCTTCTGCTACGAGCCGCGGCTCGGGCCGCCCGTCGGAGCCTGTCGGATGTGCCTCGTCGAGGTCGAGGGGATCCCGAAGCTGCAGGCCGGCTGCACGCTAACGGCGCAGGAGGGGATGGTCGTCGGTACCGGCGCGACGTCGGAGAAGGCCGCCGAGGGGCAGAACGCGACGCTTGAGTTCATCCTCGTCAACCACCCACTCGACTGCCCGGTCTGCGACAAGGGCGGCGAGTGCCCGCTCCAGGACCTGACCTTTCGCTACGGGCCGGGCCAGACGCGGATGACCTTTCCGAAGCGCACGCTCGACAAGCCGATCCCGATCTCGCCCACGATCGCGCTCGACCGCGAGCGTTGCATCCTCTGCTACCGCTGCACGCGCTTCTCGGAGAGCGTCGCCGAGGACGGCCAGCTCGTCGCGCGTAATCGCGGCTCGATGTCGATGATCGCGACCTTCGAGGACGAGCCGTACCGCGACCTGTTCAGCGGCAACGTGATCGAGCTCTGTCCCGTCGGCGCGCTCACCTCCACCCAGTACCGCTTCGAGGCGCGGCCGTGGGAAATCCAGAACGTGCCGACGATCTGTGGGCTCTGTCCCGTCGGCTGCAACATCAGCGCGACGACGCGCGAGGGCAAGGTCAAGCGGATCCTCTCCCGCAACCATCCCGAGGTCGACCAGGGCTGGCTCTGCGACAAGGGGCGCTTCGCCTACCCGCACCTGTACGCCGAGGATCGGATCGCGACCCCGCTCGAGCGCGTGCGCCGGCGCGGTTTCGGCGAGATCTCCTGGGACGACGGGCTCGACCGCGCGGAGGCGCTCCTGCGCGGAGCGGGCGGCCGGATCGTGACCGCGCTCTCGGGGTCGGAGACGATCGAGGAGGCCTACGCACTCGGCCGGCTGCTGCGCGTCGGGCTCGGCGCCCACTCCGCTGTCCTGCCCGAGGCGACCTCGTCGGCGCTCGACGCCTTCCGGGCGCCGCTCTCCTCGATCGGGCACGCGGAGGTCGTCGTCGTGATCGGCGAGGAGCGCGTCGCCGACCGCGCCCCGATCGTCGGGCTCTGGATCAAGCAGGCTCGCCGAAACGGCGGCGACGTGGTCGAGCTGGCGGAGCCGAAGCTCGATGCCGAGCTCGAGCAGCGGCTGCGCTCCTCCGACCGCGCCGTCCTGATCTGGTCCGGCCGCGCCGGCGGGGGCGGTGCCCGGCTCGCGGAGCTTGCACACTCGCTCGGCTTCGACGGCAAGCCCGGCTGCTCGGCCTTCCACCTACCGGCAACGCCCAATGGTCGCGGAGTCGCCGAGGCCTGGGCCGCAGCGGCCGACCGCGACGAGGCGAACCCCGAGCCGATCGGCCTCTTGATCGTCTCGGGGGACGAGGCCGCGGCCGATCCGGCGGTGCGCGCGCTCGCGGAGAAGGCGGAGCACGTGCTTGCGATCACGATGTACCACGGACTCGCCGTGGGCTGGGCCGACCTCGTCCTGCCGGCCACGAGCTACCTGGAGCGCGACGGCTCGTTCGTCAACCTCGAGGGCCGCGTCCAGCGCCTGCGCCGAAGCGTGATCCCGCCCGTTCCCGACGAGCTCGGCTGGATCTCGAAGCTCGCCGCCCGCTTCGGCGTCGAGATCTCGCCGCACGCCTCGCTCGTCTTCGCCGAGCTGGCCGAGACGGTCTACGGCGGCGAGGCGAGCTTCGGCGACGTCGGTGAGCGGGCGCCGCTGCCGGCGCGCGCGGCCTATGAGCCGCCGGAGCCGCGTCCCGTCGCCCCGATCCCGCCCCCGGCGGCCGCACCTGCCGAGCACTTCCTCGGCACGCTCCGCCTGCTCCGCTACCGGCCGCTCTTCTCCGGCCCGACGGTCGAGCGCGTCCCCGAGCTCCGGTTCCAGCGGCCGGCTGCCGAGGTCGAGCTCGCCGCCGCCGATGCGGAGCGGCGCCAGATCCGGAACGGCGATTCAGTGACGGTCCGCTCCGAGTCGATTCTCACGCTGCGCGCGAGAATCGATAGACGCCTGCCGCCGGGCGTCGCGCGAATCGCAGAGGAACACGCCCGCGACCTCGGAACGACCGTCGAGGTCTCGAGATCTTCTAACCCTTTCACCTCCGCAGGAGGTGAAAGGGCATGACCGAGCCGTGGTGGATCAGCGTGATCAAGGCCCTGATCATCATCAACCTCGTCCTCGTCGGCTTCGCCTACCTGACGCTCGCCGAGCGGAAGGTGATGGGACGGATGCAGCTCCGCTATGGGCCGAACCGTGCAGGCCCGTTCGGGCTCCTGCAACCGGCCGCAGACCTGATGAAGCTGATCCGGAAGGAGAGCTTCTTCCCCGCCTCTGCGGTCGACGTCCTCTACATCGCCTCCCCGTTCGTCGCCGCCTTCACGGCGCTCTCGACGTTCTCGGTGATCCCGTTCGGGCCGGGCTGGGAGATTTTCGGCTACCAGGTGGACGGCCAGGTCGTGGACGTCCCGATCTCGCTGATCCTGATCTTCGCGATCGGGTCGATCGGCACATTCGGCTTCATCGTCGCCGGCTGGGCCTCCGACTCGAAGTTCGCGCTCCTCGGCGCAATGCGCACGTGCGCGCAGCTCGTCTCCTACGAGGTCTCGCTCGCGCTCAGCGTCCTCGGCGTCGTCCTGATGGCGCAGTCCCTCTCGCTGACCGAGATCGTGGCCGGGCAGGACGGAACGTGGTGGTATGTCGTGCCGCAGTTCGTCGGCTTCGTCGTCTTCCTCCTCGCCGGGACCGCGGAGACCGCGCGGGCGCCGTTCGACCTGCCCGAGGCCGAGCAGGAGCTCGTCGCCGGGTACCACACCGAGTACGGCGGGATGCGCTTCGGCCTCTTCACGATGAGCGAGTACATCAACCTGATCACGCTCTCCGGCCTCGCCGTGACGCTCTTTCTCGGCGGCTGGCACTTCTTCTTCCTGGACGGGCTCGGCCCGATCTGGTTCCTGGTCAAGCTGCTCGCTCTGCTCTTCCTCTTCATCTGGATCCGGACGACGCTGCCGCGCCTCCGCTACGACCAGCTCATGCGCTTCGGCTGGAAAGTGTTGCTTCCGGTCGCCACCCTGAACGCAGTGGTGACGGCCATTCTGGTGGTAGCGCTGTGAGCCGCCGCAACATCGCCTTTCCCAACCGAATCGCCTCCGAAGGAGGCGATTCGGCGTGAGCAGCGGCTGGGGAACCCCGAAGGGCTTCGCCGTCACCTTCCGGCAGATCTTCAGGAAGCCGATCACGCAGCAGTACCCGGAGTACAAGCGGCCCGTCTACCCGCGCTTCCGCGGGCGGCACCGGCTCCAGGTGCACGAGAACGGGCTCGAGAAATGCGTCGGCTGCTCGCTCTGCGCCGCCGCCTGCCCGGCCGACTGCATCCGGGTCGTGCCGGCGGAGAACACCGCCGAGAATCGCGTCTCGGCCGGGGAGCGCTACGCGCGGATCTACGAGATCAACCTCAGCCGCTGCATCTTCTGCGGGTACTGCGAGCTCGCCTGCCCGTTCGACGCGATCACGCTCGGCAACGAGTACGAGATCTCCGAGTACTCGCGCGACGACCTGATCTACACGAAGGACATGCTGCTGGCGCCGCCGATGAAGACGGTGCCGGTCGCGGACCGCGACCTCTACGACACCCCGATTCCCGTCTACAGGTCCAGTTCTTAGTGGCCCTCCCGGCAACAGTTAGGGCATCCCAGCCGCGCGATGTGCGGCGCGCTGCCGCGTCCTCAGTCGCGTCCAGGCAAACCAGCCTGGACGCTCCCTGCGTCCTTGCATCGCTTGCAGCTCGCGCGGCTGGAATGCGAAACGGTCACCGGGAGAGCCACTGATGGGCAACGTGCTCGTCTGGGCGATCTGGATCGGCGCCGCCGCGGCCTGCCTCGGCTCGGGGATCGCGGTCGTCTCGTTCGCGAACCCGTTCTTCTCGGCGCTCGCGCTGATCGGCAACCTCGCCTCGCTCGCCGTCCTCTTCCTGCTCGCCTCCGCAGAGTTCGTAGCCGCAGCGCAGGTGCTCGTCTACGCGGGCGCCGTGATGGTGATGTTCCTCTTTGTGATCGCCTATCTCGGCGGGCGCGCCGACACGCCGTTCGAAGGGGGTCCGTCGTGGGTTTCGTTCGGCGCCGTTCTCGCCGCGACCGCGCTCCTCGTGGAGATAGTCGTCGCGATCGGGCTCAAGGCCGGCGACCTGCTCGCGGACGAGGCCGAGGTCGGGGCCGCCTTCGGGAGTCCTGCCGAGATCGGGCGCTTCTTCCTGACCGACCACCTGCTCGCGTTCGAGATCACCTCGATCGTGCTCCTGATCGCCGCGGTCGGCGGCGTCATCCTGGGCACGAAGACCCGCGCCGAGGAGCAGCTCGATCGTCTCGACAAGGCTGCGCCTTGATGGGGCCTGACGTCACCTGGTACCTCGTGGTGGCGGCGCTCCTCTTCTCGATCGGCACGCTCGGGGTCCTGCTGCGCCGCAGCCCGTTGATCGTGCTGCTCTCGCTCGAGATCATGCTCAACTCCGCCAACCTCGCCCTGATCTCCTTCTCGCGGTTGCACGGCGACCACGACGGTCAGATCTTCGCGCTCGCCGTGATGGCCGTCGCCGCCTCCGAGGTCGTCGTCGGCCTCGGCCTGATCGTGGCGGTCGCGCGACGCAAGCTCGTCCTCGACGTCGACCGCTTCCGGGTGCTCCGTGGCTGAGCTCGGACGGATGAGAACGACGCTCGTGCCAACGACACTGATCCAGGTGCCCTACGACCTCGGTCGCGACGGCGGGATGGGCGCGGGCGTGCCCGTGTTGGCCGAGACGCTGGCCGACCTGGCGGACGACACGGTGGTGGTCGCACCCGCGGATGCTTCTCTGAACGAGACGGCGGCTTGCCTCGAGATCGTTCGCGGAGTCCGGGAGCAGGTGCGCGACGTCGGCGCAGCGGATCGCTTCCCCCTCGTGCTCGCAGGTAACTGCCACAGCTCGCTGGGCACGGTCGCGGGTCTCGGGATTCCTGTCGGCGTCGTCTGGCTCGACGCGCACGCGGACTTCAACACGCCCGAGACGACGAGCAGCGGCTTTCTCGACGGGATGGCGCTCGCACTGCTCACAGGGTCCGGCTGGGCGGCGCTCCGCGCGACGATCGCGGGTCACGTGCCCGTACCCGTGAGGCACGTCGTCCTCGCTGGAGCGCGCGACCTGGACTCGGCAGAGGAGCAGCGGCTCACATCGGCGCCGGTTCTGCGCGCACAAGCAGCCGACCTCAACGAGGCGCTGGACACGCTGCGTGAGCGTGTCAGCGACGTCTATCTCCACGTCGATCTCGACGTCCTCGATCCCTCGGTCGGCCGGGCGAATCGATTCGCCTGCGACGGCGGCTTCACGCTGGAGGAACTCGAGCTAGCCGTTGACGCGGTGCAGGCCCGCTTCACCGTTTGCGCCGCCGCGGTTACGGCCTACGACCCCGACGAGGATCCGGACGGCGCGATCCCGCCGGCGGCTCGGGCGATCGTCCTGCGCCTGCTCGCCGCGAGGGCGCTGGCATGACTGCGGGCGCGTGGATCTGCCTGCTCGCGCCGCTCGCGGGCGCCTGGACGATCACCGTGATGGGCGACACGATCTCGCGTCGCGCGGCGGCCTGGATCTCGACTCTCTCCGTCTTCGTCGCCTTCGGCGGGGCCCTCGCGACGTTCGTCGGGCTGCTCCGCCGCGGCGAGGAGGAGCGCGCCGCCCTGACGACGGCCTGGACGTGGCTCTCGACCGGGAACTTCGAGGTCGGGCTGACGCTACTCGTCGATCCGCTCGCGGCGACGATGATGCTGATCGTCTCCGGCGTCGGCGGCCTGATCGTCCTCTACTCGGTCGGTTACATGGACGGCGATCCGGAGGAACGGCGCTACTTCGCCTACATGTCGTTCTTCGTCTTTTCGATGCTGCTGCTCGTGCAGGCGGGGAACTTCCTGATCCTGCTCGTCGGCTGGGGCCTCGTCGGCCTCGCCTCCTACCTGCTGATCGGCTTCTGGCACGAGCGACGCGAGGCGGTCGCGGCGGCCAAGAAGGCGTTCATCATGAACGCCTTCGGCGACGCGACGATGGCGCTCGCCTTCTTCGTCCTGATCTGGCAGACCGGGACGCTCGAACTCGCCGGTGCTTTCGAGGGCGCGGAGCTCATGTCCTCGACCGCGCTGAACCTCGTTGCGCTCGGCCTGCTCGGCGGCGCGGTCGCGAAGTCGGCGCAGATCCCGCTTCACACCTGGCTCCCGGATGCGATGGAGGGACCGACCCCCGTCTCCGCACTGATCCACGCGGCGACGATGGTCACCGCGGGCGTCTACCTGATCGTGCGGGCGCATCCGCTCTTCGAGCTGGCGCCCTCGATCCAGGATCTCGCTGCGGGGCTCGGAGCGGTCACGCTCCTCGTCGCGGGCCTCGTCGCGCTCGTCCAGACGGACATCAAGCGCGTGATCGCCTACTCGACGATGTCCCAGATCGGCTACATGTTCGTCGGCGTCGGGCTCGGCGCCTACGGGAGCGGGATGTTCCACCTGCTGACCCACGCTTTCTTCAAGGCGCTGCTCTTCATGGCGGCCGGGCTCGTGATCCACCACCTCGCCGGCGAGCAGGACATCCGCCGGATGGGCGGCGTGCGCAGCGTGATGCCGAGAACGACCGTCGCCTTCCTCGTCGGCTCGCTCGCTCTCGTCGGGATCCCGCCGCTCTCGGGCTTCTTCTCGAAGGACTCGATCCTCGCCGCCGCTCTGGCGAGCGGCGGTTATGGGCAAGTCTTGTTTGCGGCGGGACTGGTCGGCGCTCTGCTCACGGGCGTCTACACCTTCCGGCTCTTCTTCGTCGTCTTCCTCGGCGCGCCCTCGCCGCTCGTCGAGCAGCACGCCCAAGGGGATGGCAGCGGACACGGCCACGGCGAGGGGCCGTGGACGATGACCGTCCCCGTCGCGGTGCTCACCGTGCTCGCGGTCGTCGGCGGCTGGGTCCAGATCGCGGGCGTCTGGCATCCGTTCGGGGACTGGCTCGAGGTCGTCGCGGAGCCGCTCGTCGAGCCGAGCGTGACGCAGGACTACGTTGCGAGCGTGTTGGCCGTCGGGCTCGGGCTGCTCGGGATGGGGATCGCGTGGCTCGTCTACGCGGCGCGGAAGCGGGAGCTTCCGCGCACGGCGGCCGTCCGCGACGTGCTCGAGCACAAGCTGTACTTCGACGAGCTCTACGACGCGATCTTCTACCGGCCGGCGGTGTGGATCGCCGGGATCTGGCGGCGCTGGATCGAGGAGCCGCTGATCGGCGGCTCGATCTCAGGTGTCACGCTCGGCGCCCGCCGCGCAGGCGGCGCCCTCGGAGAGGCGCAGAGCGGCTATCTCCGTAGCTACGCGCTCGCGATCGCAGCCGCCGTCGCCGTCCTCGTCGTCGTCTTCGTGGCCGTTCAATGACGACCGCGCTGATCTTCCTCCCGCTCGCCGGTGCGCTGCTCGTCTGGCTCCTGCCGCTCCCCGGTCGTGCCTCGGGCGTGCTCGCAACGCTGATCGGGCTCGCGGAGGTCGCGCTCTGGGCCGTCGCGGTGCGGCAGTTCGACTTCGCGCAGAACCTCCAGCTCGAGGATCGGCAGAGCTGGTTCGACGACCTCGGTGTCTCCTACCACGTGGGCTTCTTCGGCTTCTCGCTCTGGCTGGCGGGCCTGACGGTGGTCGTCTGCGCCGCCGGGATCGGCTACGCGACCTGGGCGAACCCGGAGCGGGCGCGCGCCTACCAGGGGTTGCTGCTCTTCCTGACCGGCTCGATCGTCGGCGTCTTCGCCGCTCAGGACTTGCTCGTCTTCTACGTCTTCTTCGAGGCGATGCTGATCCCGCTCTACGTGCTGATCGGCGTCTGGGGCGGCGAGCGGCGAGCGTTCGCGACGGTCAAGTTCGTCGTCTACACGATGGCCGGCTCGCTCCTGATGCTCGCCTCGATCATCGTGTTCGGCCTCTCGCAGGGCACATTCGACCTCGTCGATTCGGGCGTCTCCTCGAACGACTGGGTCTTCCTCGGCTTCCTGGCCGCGTTCGCGGTGAAGGCGCCGCTCTTCCCCTTCCACGGCTGGCTCGTCGACGCGTATCGCGAGTCGCCGCCGGAGGTCGCGGCGATCCTCTCAGGCGTCGTCTCGAAGGCTGCCGTCTATGGGCTCTTCCGGATCGCGATCGCCAAGTTCCCCGAGCCGGTACAGGAATTCCAGGTGCCGATCCTCGTGGCCGCGACGATCGGGCTCGTCTACGGCTCGCTGCTCGCGTTTCGCGCGCGCGACGTCCGCTCGGTGACGGCGTACTCGTCGATGGCGCAGATGGGGCTGATCGTCATGGGTCTCTTCTCGCTGAACGAGCTCGGGATCAACGGCGCGATCCTCCAGTCGGTCGCGCACGGGCTCGTCTCGGCGACGCTCTTCCTGCTCGCCGGGATGCTCGAGACGCGAACCGGCACGAGCGCCTTCGCGCGGCTCGGCGGGCTGGCGCGCGGACGGCCCGAGCTCGCGACGGTGCTGCTCGTCGTCGGGATCATCGCGCTCGCCGTTCCCGGCTCGGTCTCCTTCGCGGGCGAGTTCCTGATCCTCGCCGGGATCTACGCCGAGGGTTGGGCGTGGGCCGCGATCGGCGCCGGCGCGATCGTGCTCGCCGCGATGTACATGCTGCGGCTGATCTCGGCGGTGCTGCACCGCTCGCGTGGGGAGGCCGTGCGCGACGAGGCGCTCGACCTGCGTCCCGCCGAGCTCGCGGTCGTGCTCCCGCTACTCGCGGCATTGCTCTTTCTCTCCGCTTCGCCCAACTCGATCACCGAGCGCAACTTCCCGATCCCTGGCAGCGACGTCTCCGAGGCTGCTCGATGATCGACGCACCGAAGGTCGACTGGCTCGCGCTGTCGCCGACGCTCGCGCTGCTTGCGGCGGCGGGGGTCGCGCTACTCGCGTCCGTGATCGGGCCGGCCTGGTTCCGGCGCGGCTTCGCCGCCTTCGTCACCTTCGGCGGCTTCGTCACCGCGGGCGTGCTCGCGGGCTTCCTCTTCGATCGCAGCCCCGACGCTCAGCCGCTCCTGAACGAGTCGATGACACGCGACCGCTGGGCCGCGCTCGCCGCGATCGTCCTGGCGGGAGCGGGCGCGCTCTCGGTGCTCGTCTCCTGGGGCGAGACGCGGCGCGACCACGCGGGCGAGTACTACGCCCTCCTCGCCGCGGCCGGCGCGGGGATGGTCTTCTTCGTCGGCGCCTCGAACCTGATGACGCTCTTCCTCGGGCTCGAGTGGTTCTCGCTCGCCCTCTACATCCTCTGCGCGCTCGACACCCACCGTGCGACGTCGCTGGAGGCGGGGCTGAAGTACCTGATCGTGGGCAGCTTCGGCTCCGGGATCCTGCTCTTCGGCTCCGCGCTCGTCTACGGCGCCACCGGTGAGCTCGGCTTTGCGGAGATCGCAGCCGCGGGCGTCACGGACGACTCGCTCCTGCTCGCAGGGCTCGCGATGATCGTCGCCGGGCTCGGGTTCAAGGCCTCCGCCGCGCCGTTCCACATGTGGACGCCCGACGTCTACCAGGGCGCGCCCACCTCGGTGACCGCGTTCATGTCGGCGGCGACGAAGGTGGCGGCGCTCGTCCTGACGCTGCGCGTGCTCACGGTCGCGTTCCCCGAGCAGGAGCATCTCTGGACGGTCGCGGTCGCGGTGATCGCGATCGTCTCGCTCGCCGTCGGCAACATCGCCGCGCTCGTCCAGCGCGACGTCAAGCGGCTCCTCGCCTACTCGTCCGTCTCGCACGCGGGCTTCATGCTGATCGCGGTCGCCGCGAACAGCCCGCTCGGAGGCCGGGCGCTGCTCTACTACCTGATCCCCTACAGCGCGATGTCGATCGGCTCGTTTGCCGTCGTCGCCGCACGCGAGCGCGAGCTCGGAGCCCCGGTGACGCTCGACAACCTCGGCGGCTTTCTCTGGGAGCGCCCATTCCTCGGCGCCTCGATGTGGGTCTTCCTGCTCGGCCTGATGGGGATGCCGCTGACCGGCGGGCTCGTCGGCAAGTTCTACGTCTTCTCGGCCGCGTACGAGTCGGGCTGGTGGTGGCTCGTCGTCGCCGGGGTGATCGGGACGGCGATCTCACTCTACTACTACCTCCGCGTCCTGCTCGCGATGTGGACGCGGCCCGAGCCGACGGCGTTGCGTCCGGTCGTTGCAGGCGGCTCGCCGCCGCGCGATCCGCTGCTCGCGAGCGCCGTCTTCGCGTCGTTCGCCGTCACGATCGGCTCGTTCTTCTTCGTCCAGCCGCTGATCGACCTGGCGCGCGACGCAGCCGACTCGTTGCCCTTCTAGCCAAGTAACAGTCTGTTACTTGGCTGCGCGCGCTGCGGCCCGAAGGGTGCGCGGTGCGGAGGCCGTGGCGGAGAGCAGCGCGTGAAGCGCGAAGAGCGCCAGGCAGACGAGAACGCAGGTGGCGCCGATCGTCGGCGGCGGGTTGTTGTCGAGGAGCGGCGCTCGCACGGCCGCGCCGAGCAGGATGAAGGGCACCGCGACGCACGAAAGCGCGGCGAGGACCCGATCGAGCGGCTCCACTGCGCTGCCGTCGAGGACCGAGCCCAGCGCACCGAGGGCGGCGAGCGAGCCGAGCGGGACGGCCGCAACGAGCGCGTAGTACGCGAGCTCGTGCGCGCCCGCGGCATCGGCGAGCGCGGCGGAGAGCACGAGGCCGATCGTGAGGAGGCGAATCCGCACTGCGCGCATGTTCGCCACCGGGTCGGACGGTCCTTTGTAGGCTCCGAAGCATGGCAACCAATGGAACTCTCACCTGGCTCGGGCACGCGGCCTTCCGCATCGATACCCCGGGCGGCAAGCGGATCTATGTCGACCCGTTCCTGACGGGCAACCCGAAGTGCCCCGCGGGCGAGCAGGAGCCCGAGCGGGTCGACGCGATCTTCCTCACGCACGGACACGGCGACCACTACGGCGACACGCTCGAGCTCGCGAAGAGGTTCGAGTGCGCCGTCGTTGCGCCGGTCGAGCTCGCCGACTGGCTGGCGACGCAGGGCGTCGAGTCGGTTCACGACCCGAACAAAGGCGGCACGGTCGACCTCGACGGGGTCAAGGTGACCCTCACGCACGCCCAGCACTCCTCCAGCACGAACGACGGGACGTATGCGGGCGAGGCGTGCGGGCTCATGATCGAGCTCGAGAACGGCTTCACGCTCTATGTCGCGGGCGACACGAACGTGTTCGGCGACATGGCGCTGATCGCGCGCCTCTACGCACCCGATGTGGCCGTGCTCCCGATCGGCGGCCACTACACGATGGATCCGAAGGAGGCGGCGGTCGCGCTCGAGCTCCTGGGCGTGAAGCGCTGCGTCCCGTGCCACTACGGCACCTTCCCGGTTCTCACCGGCACGCCCGAGCAGCTGCGCGAGTTGGCGCCGGACGTGACGATCGAGGCGCCCGAGCCCGGAGGGTCGATCGAGCTGTGAGGGAGCGCTGGTACGGGCGGACCGGCAGGCGGGTGCCCGAGCTCGCCCTCGAGGGCTCGCTGGACGTAGCGGACGCGCTCGTCCTCGACGACGTCTCGGATCTGCCGGCGCTGCGTGCGGCCCACGAGCGGGGCACGCCGGTCGTCGTCCGAGCGGACTCCGCCGAGCGGGTGCAGGCAGCGCTCGCCCGGCCGGAGGTCGCAACGGTGCTCGTCCCGAGGGCGGAGCTCTTGGCGCTCGATCTGACCGAGTTGACCTACGGGCCGAGCTGAGCTTGTGTTGTTCCAACACAAGGTCATTCCGACTCTCGCCGGCCGCATTCCCGCTCCGGGAGCCGCTCCGCGGCTCGAGAGACGCTTGTGTTGAAACAACACAAGCCCTTCGCACCGCTCGTCAGCACGTTCTCGATCGTCGCCTGCGACCTCGATGCCGGCCAGTGGGGCGTCGCCGTGCAGTCGAAGTTCCTCGCCGTCGGCTCCGTGGTGCCCTGGGCCGAGCCGCACGTCGGCGCGGTCGCGACTCAGTCGTACGCGAACCCGCGTTACGGCCCGAACGGGCTCGCGCTACTCCGGCAGGGTCTCGCCGCCACCGAGGTCGTGCGCCGGTTGACCGAGGCGGACGACGAACGCGAGAGCCGCCAGCTCGGGATCGTCGACGCCGAGGGCCGCAGCGCGAGCTTCACCGGCACGGAGTGCCACGACTGGGCCGGCGGCCGGACCGGCCCAGGCTACGCGGCGCAGGGGAACATCCTCGTCTCGGCCGAGACGGTCGACGCGCTCGCCGAGACGTTCGAAGCGTCGTCCGGCCCCCTTGCGCAGCGTCTGCTCGCGTGCCTCGCCGCGGCGCAGGCTGCCGGCGGCGACCGGCGCGGCCAGCAGTCGGCCTCGCTGCTCGCCGTCGAGCGCGACGGCGGCTACGCGGGCCTCTCCGACGTCGTCGTCGACCTTCGCGTCGACGACCACGAGCGCCCGATCGAGGAGCTGCGCCGAATCTACGGCATCCACCAGGCCCTGTTCGGCAAGACGCCGCGCTCGGACTGGCTACCGGTGGACGACGAGCTGCGCGCGGAGCTGCAGGAGCGGCTCGGCAAGCTCGGTTACGAGCGCCTCGCCGACTGGGCCGGCGTCGAGAACCTGGAGGAGCGCGTCGACGGTGAGGCGACGATCGACCCCGTCGTGCTGGGCGAGCTGAGGAGGAGATCGTGACCTGGAAGACGGCGAGTATCGAAGCGATCACAGACGCGGCAGGTATGGCTCAGATCCGGCGCTACTTCGACATCGGCGCCTTCGGCGTCAACGCCTGGACCGCCGGCGAAGCGGGAGCGGTACTTGTCCAAGAGCACACGGAATCGGATGGCCTGGACCAGGAGGAGCTGTACGTGGTGCTCTCTGGGACCGCCACCTTCGTGCTCGGCGACGAGAAGCTCGAAGCGTCGCCGGGAACGCTCGTCTTCGTTCCGCCAGAGGTACGACGCAGCGCTACGGGTACCGCCGGAACGACCGTGCTGGCGGTCGGGGCGACACGGGATGTCGTCTATCAACCAACCGGCTGGGAGATCGGAGCACCCGCTCTCCCGCTCTTCACCGCAGGCGACTACGCCGGCGCAAAGGCGCTTCTCACGGCTGGACTGAACGAGTTCCCCGAGTCGCCGCTCATGCTCTACAACCTCGCGTGCGCGGAGGCGCGGCTAGGCGAGAGGCACGACGCGGTCGCCCACCTCGTCCGCGCGGCCGCGCTTGACGCCCGCTTCGCCGAGTACGCCCAGAGCGACGACGACCTCGCGACGATTCGTGACGATCCTTCGTTCCCAGGAGGCGCCGGATGAGCCGGTATGAGGTTGCACGCTTGGACGAGATCGATGTGCTTCCCGGACCCGGAACGCTGCGCTGGACGCCGGTCCGTCGCCGCTTCGACATCCGCGCCTTCGGCGTCAACGCCTAGGAGTCGCCGGGAAGCCGAAGCCCGGCCGCGCGCTCGCGCAGCTCCGCGGCGAAACCGTCGAACTCGGGCTTCGCCGCCACGAGGACGATCCCGTACCCGTCGCCGACGAACGAGGAGATCAGCCCTTCCAGGCCGACTGCGAGCGCAAACGCCTTGTACGCCTGCTCGCCACCGAACGGGACGAGCTCCTCGGGCCGCGCCGCGCCGCGGATCACGTCGCCGTACGTCACAGCGCCCATCGAGACGTCGACGACGATCGGCTCGCCTGCCGGGTTCGGGAGCCCGATCGCGAGCGGGGTGGTGCCGACGAGCGGCTCGCCACCGTCCGGATGAGGCAACCGGGCAGGCGAGGACGCGGTCAGCGCAGCGACAAGCCCGGCGTCCGCCAGCCACCGGACCCAGTAGCCGAGGTGGCCGGTCGGAAAGGCATCCGCCGCGACCACTCGCACCGGCCACGGCTCGGCCTCTGCTAGCTCGGCGCAAATCTCCGCGAGCACGAGATAGCCCAGCGAGCCACGCGACTTCCAGAAGTCGAAGCCCGGAAGTGCACTCGCCTTGACCGGTGTCGCCACCGGATCGAGCTCCTGCGTCTCCAGCCACTCGATCCGCGCGTGGCCGTGGCCGAGCTTGCCGCGTCGCTCGGCGTCGTCGAAATGAGCGAAGAGCGTCTCGACGTCGTCGCCGCCGAAGCCGAGCGCCGCGAGCCGGCTCCACGCTTCCTCAGGCTGCACGGCGGCGGGCAGCCCACACGGCCGCTCCCGCGCCGAGTGCGAACGGGATCCCGACGAGCACGGGGCGCAGCCCGACAGAGGCGGGGCGTCGAACGACGGGGAAGGCGAGGTCGCTGAACTCGAGCACGGGCCAGCCACGCTCCTCGGCGATCACACGGAGCCTCCGGTCGGGATTGACCGCGACCGGGTTGCCGATGGCCTCGAGGAAGGGGAGATCGGTATGGCTGTCCGAATACGCGGTCGACGCGGCGAGGTCGATTCCCTCCACCGCGGCGACCTCCCGCACGGCGGCCGCCTTGCCCTCCCCGTGGCAGGCGCGCAGCGAGACGCCGGTGTAGACCCCGTCTTCGATCTCGCAGGTCGAGCCGAGAGCCCCGTCGAAGCCGAGCTCCCGCGCCAGCTCCTCGACGATCTCCTGCAGCGTCGCCGAGACGATGTACACGGGCTCGCCACGCTCCCGGTGGCGCCGGACGAGCTCGAGCGGATCGGAGTAGACGAGCGGCCTCAGGACGGTTTCCATCGCGCCCGCGACCATCGTCCGCAGCTCATCCACCCGGAAGCCCTTCAGGAACATCATCCCGTCCTCGGCGGCCTTGCGCACGGCCTCCGCTCCGACGCCGCGAGCGGCGAAGAGGAGCTGCCAGGCCGCCGCCTTCGCGAGCTGGCTGCGGCCGATCACGCCGTACTCACGGAAGGAGCCGGCGAGCGCGAGCGCGCTCGAGCGCCGCAGGAGCGTCCGGTCGAGGTCGAAGAAAGCGGCGGCGCGCAATCCGCTACTCGCGCTCACGTGAGCAGGGTGAGCGGCTTCTGGATCGCGCCCGGACGCGGCACGGCAACGAGCTCCGCGATCGCCACGATCGCCTGCGCCGAGGCCGATTCGGGCCGCGACTCGACGACCGGCTCGCCCCGGTCGCCAGCCTCGCGGAGCTCGATGTCGAGCGGCACCGAGCCGAGGAAGGGCGTCTCGAGCTCGTGCGCGAGCAGCTCGCCGCCGCCGGCACCGAAGGTCTCGCCGGTCATGTTCTCGGCGACGCCGACGAGACGCTGGCCGGTGCGCTGCGCCATCACGGCGGCGCGCGAGGCGACCTCCTGGGCGAGCGGCTGCGGCGTTGTCACAACCAAGACCTCGGCCCGCGGCAGGAGTTGCCCGAGCGAGATCGCCATGTCGCCGGTGCCGGGCGGCATGTCGATCACGATCACGTCGAGCTCGCCCCAGTGGACGTCCGAGAGGAACTGCTCGAGCGCGCGGTGCAGCATCGGCCCGCGCCACATCACGGGGCCGTTCTCGTCGAGGAAGTTGCCGATCGAGATGAACTTGAGCCGGCCGCGCACGGGCGGCACGATCATCTTGTCGACGACGATCGGCCGCTGGTTGATCCCGAGCAGGTGCGGGATCGAGTGGCCGTAGATGTCGGCGTCGATCAGGCCGACGCTCTTGCCCTGCGCGTCGAGGGCGGCGGCGAGGTTGACGGTGAGCGAGGACTTGCCGACCCCGCCCTTGCCGCTCGCGACCGCGATCACGCGCGTCCGCGGATCGAGCGAGATCGACTTCTCGGGCCGGCCGCCGCGCAGTCGCGTCGAGAGCGCGGCCTTCTCCTCGGGGCTCATCACATCGAAGCGGAGCTCCACACGCCGGACTCCCTCGAGCGTGCCGACGTGCTCGGCGACCTGCTCCTGGAAGGAGTTGCGAAGCGGACAGCCGGCCACGGTCAGCGCGATCGTCACCGTCACGTCCGGACCGTCGATCGCGACCTCGCGCACCATCTCGAGCTCGGTGACCGGCTTCTGGATCTCGGGGTCGATCACCCGCTCGAGCGCGCGGACGATCTCGTCTCGGTCGATGGCCACGCTCAGAGGGTAGCTTGGCCGCGCATGGCCGACCTCCGCACTGAGCTGCGCGCGTTCGCGCTCGGCCTTCCCGAGACGACGGAGGAGTTTCCGTGGGGCGATCGGGTCGCGAAGGTGCGCGGCAAGATCTTCGTCTTCCTCGGCGACGCGCCCGTCGACACCGGCACGATCGCGATCAAGCTCGACGAGGCGCACGACCACGCGCTCTCGATCGACGGCGCAGCGCCGACCGGCTACGGGCTCGGCAAGGCCGGCTGGGTGACGGTGCCCGTGGTGGAACTGCCGGTCGACGTGCTTCGCGACTGGATCGAG
The DNA here is from genome assembly GCA_024330215.1 of Candidatus Gaiellasilicea maunaloa. Lineage (GTDB taxonomy): Bacteria > Actinomycetota > Thermoleophilia > Gaiellales > Gaiellaceae > Gaiellasilicea > Gaiellasilicea maunaloa. The sequence continues at coordinate 27,338 of JANDLU010000021.1, read as the reverse complement.
GAGAGCTACCGGCTCGTGGCGCCGAAGCGCATCGTCGCGGCGATGGACGTTCGGGACGACTGAGGCTTACGCGAGGGCGTCGGCGAGGCGAGCACAGAGCTCGGGCGTTCCTGCCGCAACGACCCTCGAACGGCCGACGAGATCGAGCGGCGCCGTCTCGAACGGGGGCGCCTCGAAGAGGTCGATCGCGAGGCCAACCTCGCGCACGAGGAGCTGACCGGCGGCGATGTCGACCGAGCGCGCGGGCTTCAGCGAGCAGACGCCGTCGACGCGGCCGGCGGCGAGATGGCAGAGCGAGATCGCGAGCGAGCCCATGATCCGCAGCCGGTAGGCGATGCCTGCGACGGCCGCCGCCTTGTCGGCTACCTCCGCCGTGGTGGTCGCCTCGAAGGAGAGGATCTCGATCTCGTCCTTCGGCCGGACGGCCCCGAGGGCGCTGCCGTTCCGCTGAGCGCCGCCGCCGCGCGTGGCCGTCCACTCCTCGCCCGAGCCGAAGTCGTAGACGTAGCCGAACACGACATCGGCCATCGTTCGCCCGTCGGCAACGGCGACCGAGAGCGAGAAGAACGGGATGTCGCGTTTCGCGTTCAGCGAGCCGTCGATCGGGTCGACGACGACGCGCCAGGGCCCGCCGGAGCCGAAGCTCGCCTCGCCGAGCTCCTCCGAGACGAGCGTGAAGCCCTCGTCGAGCTGCGCGAGTCGCGCGACCACTGCGGCCTCGGCCGCCGCGTCGATCGCGGTGGTGTCGTCTCCACCCTCGCCCGTCTTCGCCACCGGCTCGCGCTCGACCCGCGTGGGGAGGTCGGCGAGCACGCCGCGGATGTCCGCGACGGAATCGCGGCAGGCTTCGAGCCACGGGCTCATAGCGGCTGGAAGAGCAGCCCGGAGACGAGCTTGGGGAAGAAGTAGGTCGTCTTCTGGGGAAGCACCTCGCCGCGGCGCGCGAATGCGAAGACGTCCTCGATGCGCGTCGGCCGCATCAGATACGCGACCGCGGCCTCGGCCTCTTGGACGCGGCGGAGCGCCTCGCCCGCGTTGGGCGTATAGGCGATCCCTTCGTGGCCGAGCGTGTCGACGAGCTGGACGTCGAGCAGGCCGGGCTCGCCGCGGACGATCGCGGCACCCTCGCGCGTCACCTCGACGACGGCCGGCCGAGGAGCTTGTGTTGTTCCAACACTAAGTCTCTCGAGCGCGGCCTTGGGATCGGCGGCCGGCTCGCGTTCGCCCTCGAGTCGCTGCGCGTCGGCGAAGACGCGGTGGGTGGCAAAGATCTCGAGGCCGGGGTCCTCGGTCGAGACCAGCACGACGAGCAGCTGTGCGCTCGCGGACGTTCCCTCCTCCTCGTGATACGCGAGAGCGGTCTCGTAGCGATGGTGGCCGTCGGCGATCAGGAGCTGCTTGTCGTCGAACGCGCGCACGATGGTCGAGTCGTCGAGCCGCCAGAGGCTTGCGCCTTCGACCGCGAGGTCTGGCTCCCGCTCCGGCGCCGCGACCGGCGCACGCCCGTCGTAGAGGAGGAAGATCGGCTCGAGCTGAACGCCGGTCGCGCGCAGAAGCCGCAGCCGCCCCTCCTTCGGGCCGGCGTGCGTTCGCTCGTGGGGTAGGACGGTTCGCGTCCGGTACGGCTCCACCTTGAGCGATGCCACGATTCCGCTCCGTCGCCGAGCGACCCCATCCGGCCCGACGTAGTCCTGGACGAGAAACCAGACGGCAGGCGGCTTCTCCACGAGCACTCCGTCGGCCCGCCAGCGCTCGAGCGTACGCGCGGCCTCCTCCTCGGAGTCGGGCAGGGTCAGGTGGACGACGTTGTGCGGCTGCGCGAGGTACGTCGACCGCTGCTCGGACGAGATCACGTCGTAGGGCGGAGCGACGAGCAACTCCAGCGCCCCCGCCTTCGCCTCGTCGTAGCGGAGGGCGCGAAAGGGCTTGACGACGGCCACTGGACGAGCCTACCAACGGCCTAGACTCAGCCCATGAGCATTGAACGTGGGGGAACCCATGGTTCCCCCACGGGCCCCCTCCTTCGCGTTGGCCCACACGTCAACCTGAATGCGCCTCCCGCCGGGCAGAGCCCGGCTCCGGCGGCAAACGTGCTTTGAGTCCCGAACGGAAGGAACCTTGAGCGCGATCAACGAGCTGGCGGAGGATCGCGTCGTCGAGGGCGTCTATGCGGTCGCGCGCAAGCAGCGGCTGCGGACGAGGAAGGGCGCTTCCTATCTCGCGCTCGAGCTCGTCGACCGGACCGGACGGATCGAGGCGCGGGTCTGGAACGACGTCGAGCTGCTCGACGGGCGCTTCGCCGAGGGGGACGCGGTGCGCGTGCTGGGTCGGGTCTCGAAGTTCGGTGAGCGCCTCCAGCTCGAGGTTCGCTCGGTCGAGGCGGCCGAAGCGGATCCCGTCGAGCTGACGCCGGCGCTCCGCCGGGACGCCGACGAGCTCGACGGCTTCCTCGAGTTCCTGGCAGCGGAGATCACGCACGCGGGGCTTGCGACGCTCGTTCGGCGCTTCACGAGCGACGAGGGGCTCCGGGCCTCGCTCCGGACGCTGCCGGCTGCCGAGACGCACCATTCCTACGCCGGCGGCCTACTGGAGCACACGGTCGGCGTCGCGACGCTCGCGCGCGAGACGGCACAGCTCCATCCTCGCCTGCGAGCCGAGCTGCTCCTTGCCGCCGCGCTCCTGCACGACGTCGGTCGCGTGCGCGAGCTCGGGCGGGCGCCTGCGTTCCGACAGACCGACGAGGGACGGCTGCTCGGTCATGTCCACCTCGGCCTCCGCCTGATCGAGGAGCGGGCCGAGGCGCTCGACGCGGGAGTGCGAGCCGAGCTGCTCCATGCGGTCGCCTGCCATCACGACCGCGGCGCGACCCGCACCGCGGAGGCTTCCGTGCTCTACCACGCGAATCAGCTCGACGCAGTCGCCGCCACGCGGCCCGTCGGCGACTGACCTCACGACGTGGCCGCAATCGTCCTCGCCCTCGGCGCGAGCCTGTCCTACGGCGTCGGCGACTTCCTGGGCGGGCTGACCTCAAGGCGCGCGCACGTCCTGGTTGTGCTGCTCATCTCGCAGGCCGCAGGCGCAGTCGCCGTCGCCGTGTGGGTCGTGGTGGCGGACGAGCCGTTTCTCGGCGCCGGAGCAGCGCTGGCAGCGGTCGCGGCGGGGCTCTGTGGGGTGCTCGGCCTCGCCGGCCTCTATCGTGGGATGGCGATCGGAGCGATGGGCGTCGTCGCGCCGATCTCGGCCGTCTCGGCAGCGATCCCGTTCACCGTCGGGATCGCGCGCGGAGAGCGGCCCTCTCCGCTCCAGGTGATCGGCGCGCTCGTCGCGCTGGCCGGACTTGCTCTCGTCTCGCGTAGCACCGGCGAGCTCGGTGCGCGCGTAGCGTCGGGCGTCGGCCTCGCGCTCGTCGCGGCACTCGGCTTCGGGCTCTACTTCGTCTTCCTCGACATCGCCGCCGACGACAGCGCGCCGTGGGCGGTGCTCGTCGCCCGACTCGCCTCGACGACGCTTGCGCTCTTCACCGTGCTCGCGGCCGGTGTCTCGCTCGCGTTACCACGCCGCCTCCTGTTCGCCGTGCTTGCCGTCGGCGCCTGCGACGTCGGAGCCAATGTGCTGTTCGCGCTCGCGACGACGCGTGGCCTCGTCAGCGTCGTCTCCGTCCTCACCTCGCTCTATCCCGCGATCACGGTCGCCCTCGCCGCTCTCCTCCTGCGCGAGCGCCTCGGCCGCGTCCAGCTCGTCGGCGCCGCGGCCGTCCTCGCCGGCGCCGCTTTGCTCGCGGCTGGTTGACTAGGCCGAAGTTTCCCGAAGGGGAACTTCGGCCTAGATGTTGAAGCGGATGTTCAGCACGTCGCCGTCGCGGACCTCGTAGGTCTTCCCCTCGAGCCGCTGCGTCCCGCGACGGGCGGCCTCGGCGTGCGAGCCGGCCTCGAGCAGATCGCCGCAGGTGATCGTCTCCGCCCGGATGAACCCCCGTGCGAGATCCGAATGGATCGTCGCAGCAGCGTCGAGCGCGGACTCGCCGCGCCGCAGCGTCCAGGCGCGCGTCTCCTGCTCGCCGGCCGTGAAGAACGTGATCAAGCCGAGCGCCTCGGAGAGCCGCCGCACGATCTCGTCGAGCGCCGAGGACCCTTCCCGATACGCGGCCGCCTCCTCCTCGGGCAGCTCCGCGAGCTCGGCCTCGAGCTGGAGGTCGATCCCGCTCGGCCCGTTCACGATTGAGATCAGCGGCTTCGTCGTCAGCGGCTCGAGCTCGCCCGGGAGCTCGCCCGGAAAGTCCCGCAGCGTGCTCCCGGCATCGAGGTGCGCGAGCAACGCCGTCAGCACCTCCAGCTCCTTCTGCAACGGAGCATCCCCCGATTTCGCCTGCTTCTCGACGCGCTCGAGCCGGCGCTCGACGTGATCGCGATCTGCGACCAGCAGCTCGAGCTCGAGCGTCTCGAGATCGGACGCCGGATCCCCGCCGGCAGTGAATCCGTCCGCCACGGCGAGGACAGCATCCACCTGCCGCAGCCCGCCGAGGAGCGCCGGCCCCGTCCCGGGAACGTCCACCACGCGGATCGTCGCGGGCGTGATCTTGCGCGCGCCGACGAGCGCCGCGAGCCGCCCGAGCCGGTCGTCCGCGATCGTCGCCATCCCGACGTTCTCCTTGGCGAAGCCGGCACCGCCGGTCTTGGTAAGCGCGGTGAAGAGCGTCGTCTTACCGCTTCTGGGAAGCCCGACGATGCCAACCTCGAGCGCCACCTAGCTCTCGGCCGAGGAGGCGAGCTGCCGCTGCAGCGACCCGAGCGCCCGGTGCTGGAGGCTCTTCACCGCACCCTCCGTCTTGTCGAGGATCGTCGCCGCCTCGCCGTTCGAGAAGTTGAAGACGAACTTGAGCGTCAGCACCTGTTGCTGCTCGTGCGAGAGCGACTCGATCAGGTCGAGCATCGACTGGCGGCCGATCGACTGGAACGCCTCGTCCTCGGCCGAGCGCTCCTCCGAGTCGTGAGGCTCGGGGACGTCCTCCTCGGGCTGCCAGCGGCGGTTCGCACGGAAGTGATCCATCGAGAGGTTGTGCGCGATCCGGAAGAGCCAGGCCGAGAACGGCGCCGTCTGAAACCGGAACTTGCCGATCGACTCCAGCATCCGCAGGAAGGTCTGCGTCGTCAGATCCTCGGCGTCGTGCCGGTTGCCGACGGTCAAGTGGAGGTAGCTGTAGATCCGATCGAAGTGGATCAGGTAGAGCTCCTCGAGCGCCGTGCGCTCGCCGCGCTGCGCGCGCTCGACCAGCTTGCGAACCTCGGCTCCGGAGGGATTCTGCTGCGCGATCTCCGCCACGTACCTCGTCTTTCCGGCGTGCTAGATCCCGAATCCGACCCGGGACTCGCGCGCGAAGCGCTTGACGTAGACGATCCGGCGCAGTGGGATCGTGTAGCGGCCGTCGCTCGCGTCGAGAACGTGGGTGCCGTCGCTCGCCGCAGCGAGCACGCGCTCGAGCTCGTCGGCGCCGGCCACGGTGACGATCGCACCCATGATCTGACCGCCGTCGAAGGCGATCTCGACGCGGATGGAGTCGGGCGGACGGGACGGGCTAGGCGAGCTCGTCAAGGGAAACCACCTCCGAGAGGACGCCGTGAATGGCGTCGGGATGGACGAATGCGACCTGAAGTCCGAAGAGTCCCAGGTGCGGCTCGCGGTCGATCAGCTCGGCTCCCGCGACCTCGAGCTCGCCGAGCGCCGCGCGCACGTCGTCGACCTCGTACGCGACGTGGTGCATGCCGGGACCGCGCTTTGCGAGGAATCTCCCGATCGGAGTGTCGTCGCCGAGCGGCGCCAGCAGCTCGACCCGCCCCGATCCGATCAGCACCGCAGCCGCCTCGACTCCCTGCTCGGCGACGGTGTCCCGATGCTCGAGCTCGCCGCCGAAGAGCTCCAGGTACGTCGCAAGCGCCTCTTCGAGATCGGCCACGGCCACGCCGAGATGATGGATGCCGCGGGCACGCACTTGCCCGATCCTAGACGAGGCCGTTTAGGGGCCTGTCCTTAAGGGAGAACCCGGACGGTGCCCATCGTCTCGGACGCGCGCGACTCGGGCTCGAGCTCGTGCAGGAACTCGCGCAGCTCGTGACGGTCGAGCGTCTCCTTCTCGAGGAGCGCCATCGCAAGCCGGTCGAGCATGAGGCGATGCTTGGCGAGCAGGCGCTGCGTCTCCTCGTAGGCCTCGTCGGTCAGCCGGGCCTGCTCGGAGTCGCGCATCCGCTTGGTTTCCTCCGAGAGCGCGTAGTTGTCGGCACGCATCGTCCGCGCCGATGCGATCTCGGACATCCCGTAGTCGAACACCATCGCGCGGGCGATCTCCGTCACCTTCTCGAGGTCGGACGCGGCCCCGTTCGTGACCCGGCCGAACACGAGTTGCTCCGCCGCCCGGCCGCCAAGCGCAACCTTCATCACGTCGAGCAGCTCCTCCTTCGTGCGGAGATAGCGATCCTCGATCGGCACGTAGTAGGCATAGCCGAGCGCGTCGCCGCGAGCGACGATCGTCACCTTCTGGATCGGGAGGAGATCGCCCATGAGATGGGCGAGCAGCACGTGACCCGCCTCGTGGAAGGCGAGGATCCGCTTCTCCTTGTCGGAGACGACGCGCCGCTGCTGAAGCCCCGCGACGACCCGCTCGAGCGCATCCTCGAAGTCCTCGAGCTCGATCGTGTCGGCCTCCCGCCGGCCGGCGAAGATGGCTGCCTCGTTGCAGATGTTCGCGAGCTCGGCCCCCGTTAGACCCGCGGTCTGCCGCGCAACGACCGCGAGGTCGACTCCCTCCGCGAGCGGCTTGCCTCGCGTGTGGACGCGCAGGATCTCCTGGCGCCCGGCGAGATCGGGCGGGGAGACGAGCACCTGACGGTCGAAGCGGCCGGGGCGCAGCAGCGCCGGATCCAGATCCTGCAGCCGATTCGACGCCCCCATGACGACAACCTGAGCTGCCTCGTCGAAGCCGTCGAGCTCGACGAGCAGCTGGTTCAGGGTCTGATCGTGCTCGCGGTTGAATCCGCTGCCTCCGCGGGCAGTGCCGACGGCGTCGAGCTCGTCGATGAAGATGATCGCGGGCGCGTTCTTGCGCGCCTCCTGGAAGAGCTTCCGGATCCGCGAGGCGCCGAGACCGGCGAACATCTCGACGAACGCGGAGGCGCTCTGGGAGTAGAACTTGGCGCCGGACTCGTGCGCCACAGCCTTCGCGAGGAGCGTCTTTCCGGTCCCGGGAGGCCCGTAGAGCAGCATTCCCTTCGGGACGCGCGCGCCGAGCCGTTGAAAGCGCTTCGGGTAACGGAGGAAGTCGACGACCTCCTGCAGCTCCGCCTTCGCCTCCTCGACGCCGGCGACATCGGCCCAGGTCACTGCCGAGCTCGAGTCGGATTCGATCGCCTGCGTCTTCACCCGCGGCATGTATTGGAGCGTCCGCCAGAGCAGATAGATGATGAGTCCGAAGAAGATCAGCGGCAGCCAGGTCAGCGCATAGTCGCCGACCTGGTCGAGGAAGTTTCCGATGTCCGGCATCCAGATCCCCTATCGGCTCATGTTCGACCGACCTGAAGCCTAGAGCCTGACGGCCAGGATCGCCGCCTCGGAGGGAGCCGTCAGCAGCTCGACCGCGGCTACGCGCTCGTCGGCGAGCCAGAACTCGCGCACCGGGTCGGATCCCGTGCGGCCGGGTGTGAGGTCGTCGAGTAAAGCGATCCCGCCCGGCGCGAGCAAACCCAGCGCGAGCTCGGCGTTCTCCGGCTCCTGTTTCGCGGCGTCGAAGAAGAGCAGGTCGAACGGCGCCTCGAGCGGAAGCGTGTCGCGCCAGTCCCCGACGAGCACGTGCACGTTCGGATCGTCGCGGAAGAGCTCGGAGGCCGCTGCGCCGAGCTCTGGATCGAGCTCGGCGGTGAAGAACGGCGTCTGCGGGCGGAGGGCCGAGACGATCCACGCCGAGCCGACGCCGTACCCCGTGCCGAGCTCGGCGACGCGCTCGCGCCCGCGCGAGGCGGCGAGCAGGTGCAGCAGGCGGCCGACCTCCCGCGTGCACGACCTGGCGAAGCCGCGCTCCGCGGCGAGGGCCTCGGCGCGCAGGACGAGCGGTGGCAGCACCCGCCTAGACTAGCCGGGTGGCCGACCCGGTCCCGCTGCCGCCCCACTGGGCGCCCGACCGCGTCGGTGAGGTCTGGCGCGTCGACTACGCCGCCCGCTTCGAGGACGCGGGCCGCTGGCGCGAGCAGCATGGGCTCGCCGGCGCCGCCGCGGATCGCTTCCGGATCGCGCTCGTCGTCGTCGACGTCCAGAACACGTTCTGCACCCCGGGCTTCGAGCTCTTCGTCGGTGGCCGCTCGGGCACGGGAGCGCTCGACGACACGCGCCGCCTTTGCGAGTTCGTCTACCGCAACCTCGGCGCGATCACGCAGATCTTTCCCACCCTCGACACGCATCAGGCGCTGCAGATCTTCCACCGCGTCCTGCTCGTGGACGAGCAGGGCCGCCATCCCGAGCCGTTCACTCAGGTCACCGCCGACGACGTGGCCGCCGGCCGCTGGCGGATCAACCCGGCCGCGGCGGACGGGCTCGGCCTCGACGCAGACTACGCCGAGGAGCACCTGCGCTACTACACCGCCGCGCTCGAGGAGAGCAACAAGTACAGCCTCACCGTCTGGCCGTTTCATGCCATGCGCGGGGGAATCGGGTACGCACTCGTCTCGGCGATCGAGGAGGCCCTCTTCTTCCACACGATCGCGCGCTACACGCCGGCCGGCTACGAGCCAAAGGGCGACAACCCGCTCACGGAGCACTACTCGATGCTCGGGCCCGAGGTCGAGCTCGACCGCGAGGGCGAGCCGCTGGGCCGACGCAACCAGCCGCTGATCGAAGAGCTCCTGCGCTACGACGCGGTCGTGATCGCCGGCCAGGCGAAGAGCCACTGTGTCGCCTGGACGATCCAGGACCTGCTCGACGATCCGACCGTCCAGGGCCGCCACCTCGAGGAGAAGATCTACCTGCTCGAGGACTGCACCTCGTCGGTTGTCGTCCCTGAGCTGGTCGACCACACCGACGACGCGGACGGGGCCTTCGCACGCTTCGCGGCGGCGGGGGCACACCTCGTCCGCTCGACGGAGCCGCTGGCGGAGTGGCCGGGCTGCGTCGGCGACGCCCTGGGAGAGGCCAAGTAACAGTCTGGTACTTGGCTCCCGCTTGGCGCCGGCGTTAGGGTGCCCAGTGTTCGACCCGATGCCCGCGCTCCGTCCTCGCTACGCCACTTCGTGTGCCTGGCGTCCTCGGCGACCTTCCGAGCACCCTGTGCCGGAGGTGACGTTCGAGGTCTCGGAGCTTCAACCCGTCAGCGTGAGCTCGAGCGGTTCGCTGCGTCCTTCGACAAGCCGTTGGTCGTCGTTGTCGGGCGACAGCATCAAGCGAACCGCGTCGATGAGGTTCTCGCGCGCCTCCGCTCGGCTTCGACCCTGATTGATCGCACCCGGAACCCGATCACACGAGCAACGACCCACCCCGCTTCGTCGGGTTCGTCGAACGTGATCGTCAACTGGAGCCGTCGCTCACGGCTCTGCGACTGCTAGGAAACGAGCTCGAGGCGCTCGTTCGGGCGGAAGCGGCGGCCCACCTTCGCCGACGGGCGGCCGTCGGTCAGCACGATGTCGCCGGTGAAGTCGTTCTGGCCGCGGATCAGGGAGGAGCCGACCCCGTAGGCATCGACCGGGACTTTCTTCGCCTCGAACTGCTCGATCTTGTCGACCGTGAAGCCGCCGGAGGCGACGATCTTGACCCGCTCGAAGCCGTCCGCGTCGAGCGCGTCGCGCACCTTGCGCACGAGCCGCTCGTTGACACCGCGGGGGTCGAAGTCGCCCATCTCGTCCCAGAGCGAGCGGTCGACGAGCTGGCCCGAGGTGTCGAGCCGGACGCCCCAGAGGCGCGGCCCGAGCGCCCGCGCGACCTCGAGCGACGTCCGCACCGAGTCGTTCTCGAAGTCGACCAGGACGACGATGTTCAGGTCGCCTGCCCACTCTGCGAACTTCGTCGCTGCGAGCACGGTGTTGCCGCCGTAGGCCGCGATCAGCGCGTGCGGGACGGTGCCGACTCCGCGACCGCCCCACCAGGAGGCCTGCGCGTCGGACGTGACGCCGATCGGGGCGCCGATCATCGCCCCGGCGACGTACGCCGCGTAGCCGTCGCCGGTCTGGACGCGATGGTGGTCGTGCCGCGCCGGCATGAAGATGATCGGCTTGCCATTCGCCGCCTCGACGACGCGCGCGACGTTCGTCGTGATCAGCGTCCGCCGGGTCAGCACCCCGAGGTAGAGCGTCTCCAGGTGGGCGAAGAGCGTGTAGTCGCCCTCGACCGTGAGCACGCTCTCCCACGGCTCGATCCGGTCGCCGTCACGGAGCGCGTGCACGGTCAGCGCCTCCCAATCGTGCGAGCAGAGCTTGAGGATCGCGATCGCCTCGTCGATCCCGCCGAGCATCGCCGTGTTGCGCTGGAAGACCTGCATCACGACCCGTGGGTGCCGGCCGTCGGCGAGGAGCGTCTCGCGTGTGTGGTTGAAGTAGGCGTCGGTGTAATAGCCCTCCCGCATCTTCTCGACGGGGAGATCGAAGATCTCAGGCGGAAGCCGCTCAGTCCGCTCCCGCGTGGCCATCAGCCCTCGAGCTCCAGGCAGGCGGCAAGGGCGGCCTCCGCGACCTCGAGCTGCGCCGCGGATGGCTCGGCCGTCGCGATCCGGTGCTGGAGCTCGTGGCCCGGGCGCGCGAGCGCCTTCGAGAGCGGGTGCTGCGGATGCTTGGTCATCCAGGCGAAGACCTCGACCGCGATCCCGACGGCGCCGATCGAGCTCCCCATTCGAGCTGTGCCCCGCAGCCGCTTCGGTGCGCGCGCCGCGAGGACGTTGCCGACGGCCGAGGCCGCGAGGAGCGGCCCGATCAGGTGCGAGCCGCAACGCTCGTGCTCCTTCGCCCGCTTCTCGCCGTGCTCGTAGGTACCGATCGACACGTGCTCGGCGCCGTGGTACGCCGCGAGCTCGCCGCCGCGCAGGGCGAGCAGAGCGGGGGCGAGCGAAAGCGCACCGGAGAGGAGCTCGCGCGCTGTGTCCCCGAGCCGGTCCGAGCGGCGGACGGCCTGAACGGTGGCCGCGCTCGCGAGCGTCGCCGCAAGCACTCCCGGCCGCTCGAAGGGGAGGCGGGCCTCGGGCAGCTTGCGCCGCAATTCCGGGATGAACGCGAACGACTCGATCAGCCGGATCGGGCCGCGCAGGAACGGCTGCTGCAGCTTCGGCGCGAGCATCCGCTTCCGCGCGGAGGCGATCTTGATCGCCCCGTCGCCGGTGCGAATCGCGCACGCCCACGCGGTGGGGCCGTGGACGAGCACGCCGTTCGCAAGCGCCATCCCACCGAGACGAACCTTGCTCATGGATCCAGCGTAGCCTCTGCGCGCAGCGCGGCCTGGAGCTCGTCCGCCGCGGGGCCGCGGCCGAGCGATCGTTCGTCGAGCTCCGTGACGGGCATCGCCTCGCGGATCGAGGATGACGTGAACGCCTCGTCTGCGCCCGCCAGATCGGCGAGCGGGAAGGCGCCCTCGACCACCTCGTAGCCGAGGCCACCGGCCAGCTCGAGCACCGCGGCACGCGTGACGCCTGCGAGGATGCCGAGCTCGAGCGCCGGCGTGAAGAGCGTCCGCTCGCGACGCCACCAGATGTTCGTCGTCGGCCCCTCGAGCACGATCCGGTCGCGGTCGACGAAGACGGCGTCGTCGGCGCCACGTCGCTTCGCCTCGGCCTCCGCGGCCATGTTCACGGCATAGCTCGTCGACTTGACGCCTGGCAGGAGCCAGGGCTCCTCGGCGCGGACCCCCCGGAGCGCGATCAGGCGCTGACCGCGCTCGCGGAGCGCGTCGTAGTGCGTCGAGAGCTCGCTGACGAGCGCCAGCGAGGTCGGCGCTCCCTCCCCGTTCCCGGGCGTCCAATAGAGTCGGAGCACGGCGTCGCCAACGCCTGCTGCCTCGACAGCCTGCTCGGCTAGCCCGCCGAGCTCGAGCACGTTCACCGAAGGTAGACCCATGCGCTCGGCCGACTGCGCCAGCCGGTCGAGATGCTCGATGAGCCGGTACGGCTCCCCGCGGTAGACGCGCACCGTCTCGAACGCCGCCCGGCCGCGCAGCAACGCCTCGTCGTCGGCACGCAGCACGGGCTCCTGCGGATCGACGAGCCCGCGCCCGCCTACCGCGACCGCGAGGAGGGTCATGCGGACACCTCGAGCGGCGCTCCGACCGCCATCAGCAGCGGCCGCGCCTTCGTCCACGACTCCTCGATCTCCTCGTACGGATCCGAGTCCCAGACGATCCCGCCGCCGACCCAGAGATGGATTCTCCCGTCGGCGATCGCGAAAGTGCGAATCGTCAGCGCGAGCTCGAGGTCGCCGTTTCCACGGACAGTGCCGAGCGCGCCCATCGAGGCGCCGCGGCCGACGGGCTCGAGCCGCGCGATCTCGTCGAGCGCGGCGAGCTTCGGGGCACCCGTGACCGAGCCGCCGGGGAAGGTCGCCGCGAGGAGCTCGGCGAGCGAGACGTCCTCGCGCAGCCGACCCTCGACCCGCGAGACGAGGTGCGTCACGCCCGCCAGCTCGCGCTCGACCATCAGCTCGGGCCAGCGCACCGAGCCGGGCTCGCAGACGCGGGAGAGGTCGTTGCGCTCGAGGTCGACGATCATCACGTGCTCGGCCTCGTCCTTCGCCCCCTCGACGTGCTCGCCGAGCGGCCTCGTCCCCTTGATCGGCATCGTCAAGACGCGCCGCCCGCGGCGGGCGAGGAAGAGCTCCGGCGAGGCCGAGACGATCGCCCAGCTCTCTCCGGCGAGGTAGGGGGCGAGCGGTCTGAAGCCGGCGAGCGCTACCGCCAGCGCCGCCGGCTCGCCTTCGAAGCTCGCGGAGAGGTGCTGGACGAGGTTGACCTGGTAGACGTCGCCACGCTCGATCGCGGCGCGCACCTCCTCTACGGCGGCGGCGTACTCCTCGCCGCCCCAGCTCCGCCGCCAGCTTCCGACCCGGAACGCGTCAGCCGCCGTCAACAGGGACAGACCCTCGGACGTGTCTCGAATGGACACGGCCGCGAGGGGCAGCTGGCAGGGCTCGGACGGCGACGGCACGGCCGACCGCCGCAACGTCTCCGAGAGCCCGTAGCCGAGATAGACGTTCGCAACGAGTTGCTCGCCTCCCAGCCGGAAGAAGCCGCGCTCGCGCAGGTATGCCTCGATCCGCTCGAAGGCCTCATCGGGCGACCAAAGCTCGAGCACGGCTCAGGCGAACGAGCGCGCGAGCTCGCGGAGGAACTCGACACCGAGCTCGAGGTCGTCGACGTGGACGCGCTCGTCGGCCGAGTGGATCAGCCGTGCCGCGAGCTCCGGATCCATCGTCCGCATCGGGAAGAAGCCGTAGGCAACGGTGCCGAACGCGTCGCGGAGCCAGTGCGAGTCCGTGAAGCCGGCGCAGCAGACCGGCGCCACCTTCGCGCCAGGCTCGGTAGCGCCGACCCAGTCCTCGATCGCGCGCCAGAGCGGCGTCTCCAGCGACGAGCGCGTGCCGCCCGAGCGCTCCAGGAACTCGAGCTCGTAGTCGCCTTCCCCCAGCACTTCGCGGATGATGGGCTCGACGTCCTCCGGCGTCTTCCCCGCAAGCAGGCGGCAGTCGACGGTGACATCGCAGGTAGCGGGGATCACGTTGCGCTGCTCCGACGCGGAGATGACCGTCGGCGAGAGCGTCAGCGAGAGCAGCGGCTCGATCAGCTCGACGGCGAGCGGATCGAGCTCCCCGAGCCGCGCGAGCACCTGCTCCGCGCGCGGCGTCTCGCCGAGCACCGTCGTGAGGAACGCCTCGACCTCCGGGCCTACCTCCGGCTCCGGCCTGTACGCGCCGAGCGCCTCGATCAGCGGCGCTGCCCTGACGAGCGCATTGTCGGCGATTCCGGGCATCGATGCATGACCGCTGCGGCCGTGGACGCGCAGCCGGAACGGCGCCGACATCTTCTCGGCGCTGGCACAGAGGTAGTAGGTCGAGCCGCCGAGCTCGACGCGCTCGCCGCCGCCCTCGTTGACGGCGTAGTCGACGCGCACCGTCTCGGGATGCTCCTCGCAGAGCCATTCGAGCCCGAACGCCTTGCCGACCTCCTCGTCGGCGGCCGCGATGAAGACGAGGTCGCCGGCCGGGCGGAACCCCTCCCGCGCGAGCGACGCGAACGCAACGGCACCCGCCGCCGCCTGGTTCTTCATGTCGAGCGCACCCCGCCCCCAGACATGCTCGTCGGCGAGGTCGCCCGACCACGGGTCGCGCGACCAGTCGGCCGCATCGGCGACGACGGTGTCCGTGTGACTCATGAACGCGAGGCTCGGCCCGTCGCCGCCCGGGAGCCGCGCGACCAGATTGGCTCGTTCCGGCGTACGCGCGTAGAGCTCGCACTCGACGCCGTGAGAGGCGAGGTAGTCGCGCAGCGCGTGAGCCGCGATCGTCTCGTTGCCCGGCGGATTGACCGTGTTCAGTCGGAGCAGCTGCTGGAGCAGGCCGACGGCTTCGTCGCGCAGGTTGCTCATCGGCGCGTCCCGGCGACGAGCAGGTAGTCGTTCGGGTAGCGCACCCCGTCCGAGTCCCGATAGCGCTCGTAGATGTCGACGAAGGCGTTGCGGAGCGCGGGCCGGCGCTCCTCGGGCAGCGACTCGAGGAGAGCCTTGAGCGGCGGCGCGGACGTCGAGAAGAGACGCCAGACCTCGGCGCCGTTGCGGCCCGTCGCCCACCAGGTGCGGCGCTCGACCTCGAGCCCGAAGGAGTCGCCGAGGAGTCGCTCGAGGCTGTTCGGGTCGCCCCACGCGTCGGTCGAAGGCTCTCGCCCGCCCGTGAAGGGCTCGTAGGCCGCGGCGACCTCCTCGTCGGGCACCCACGTCGTCAGCCCGAGCCGTCCCCCCGGCCTGCAGACGCGGGCGAGCTGCGCCGCGGCGGTCTCCGGCTGCGGCGCAAAGACGACCCCGAACGCGGAGGCGACGACATCGAACGAGGAATCGCCGTAGGGCAGCGAGCGAGCGTCCGCAACGTCGAACGCGATCTCGGCGACTCCCGCCTCCGCGCGTGCCTTCGCGATCATTCCCGGCGCCAGGTCGCACGCGGTCACGTCTGCGCCGGCGTGGGCTGCGCGGATCGCTACTGCGCCGGTGCCGGTCGCCACGTCGAGAAACCGCTCTCCCGCGCTCAGCGCCAGCCGCTCGAGCAGCACGTCGTGAACCGGCGAGAGGAGCTCGGCGAGACGTTCGTACGTGCCCTCCCCCCACCAGACGGCGGCGTCGCTCACGCGCGCCCCTCGGCGGCACCGGCTCCCGCCTGGCAGAGCCAGGCTCCGCCGGCGCCTGGCGCCGCTCGCAGCACCCGGCTCTCCGGGGCCGTACCTCGCGTACTGTCCCCTCCGGCCGGGCACTGCGAGCAACGCCCGAGGAACGCGCGGGCGTTGGCGGTTGATCCAAGAAGTCTCATGACTGGTTGGAGAGCGCGGTCAGGTCGTTCCGCGCACGCCAGAGCTCAGGGAAGAACGTGTGATGGATCAGCCGTCCGAGCACCTCGACCGGC
Source organism: Candidatus Gaiellasilicea maunaloa (assembly GCA_024330215.1). Taxonomy (GTDB): domain Bacteria; phylum Actinomycetota; class Thermoleophilia; order Gaiellales; family Gaiellaceae; genus Gaiellasilicea; species Gaiellasilicea maunaloa. The sequence goes on along the minus strand of JANDLU010000021.1, from coordinate 11,730 downwards.
GTCCCCTGCGTCCCAACGACCGCGTCGCCGATCACGCGGGCGACGACCTTGTAGTGGCGGACGCGCCACATCGAGATCCGCTCGTCCCACTCCATCAGCGCCTCCGCGAGCTGGTAGAGCTGCTCGTGCTCCCGCCCGCGTACGTAGACGTCGACGACGCTCAGACCCTCCCGCTCGCGGAGCGCGTGGAAGGCCTGCCCGAGCGCGGGAGTGACGCGCCGGATCTCACGCCACCCCGGCGAGTCGAAGCCGCTGCCGTGACCGAGCACCTTGCGGATCTCCTGGTACTCCCACGGCGACATCTGCTCAAGCATGTCGAGTTGGGTCGTCGCGTAGACGAGGCAGAGCGCGGCGCGGCGCACGAGTCGGAGGGCGGCGGCGCCCTCGTCGCGGCCGATGTGGGCCACGGCCTCCTCGACGTCGTTCCAGGCGAGCTTCAACCAGAGCTCGGAGGACTGGTGGACGACCTGGAAGAGGAGCTCATCGCGATGCACCCACTCGTCCGGGCCCTTCTGGAGCGCGAGCAGACCGACCGTGTTCAGGTAGCGCTCGTAGTCGCTCCCCGCATCGCCGGGGAGGACGGGCTGGGAGAAGTCCTCGGCCTCGTGGGTCGCCACGGGCGGAGCATACTTCGCCTATGTCGGACCTCTTTGCGGATGCCGCGCGCGAGCGTTCTGCGGCCTACGCGCCGCTCGCACAGCGCGTGCGCCCGCGCACGCTCGACGAGCTCGTCGGCCAGCGGCACGTGCTCGGGCCCGGCTCGGCGCTACGCCGCTCGATCGAGGAGGACCGCCTTCGCTCGCTGATCCTCTACGGCCCGCCGGGAGTGGGGAAGACGACGCTGGCACGGATCGTCGCCGAGACGACGGGCGCGGGCTTCGAGGAGCTCTCCGCGGTCTCCGCCCGGGTGGACGACGTCCGCCGTGTCCTCCAAGGCGCGCGCGATCGACTCGGCGGGAACGGGCAGCGGACGATCCTCTTCCTCGACGAGATCCACCGCTTCAACAAAGCCCAGCAGGACGCGCTGCTCCCCTCGGTGGAAAACGGCTTGCTGATCCTGATCGGAGCCACGACCGAGAATCCCTACTTCGAGGTCAACTCGGCGCTCCTCTCCCGCTGCCAGGTGGTCGAGCTGGAGGCGCTCGGCGAGGAGGAGCTGCTCGAGGTCGTTCGGCGAGGGGCCGAGGCGATCGGCGCCGAGGTCCCGGACGACGTGGCGTTGACGATCGCACGCCGCGCGGGAGGCGACGCACGCACCGCGCTGAACACGGTCGAGCTCGCGTGGGAGACCGCGCATGCCGAGGGCGGTCCACTCGAGGAGCGCCACGTCGACGATGCGGCTCGGAAACGGCCGCTCCGCTACGACAAGGGCGCCGACCAGCACTACGACTTCGTCTCGGCCTTCATCAAGTCGATGCGCGGCTCCGATCCCGACGCCGCCGTCTACTACCTCGCGGCGATGCTCGAGGGCGGCGAGGACCCGCGCTTCATCGTGCGGCGGATGGTGATCTTCGCCTCCGAGGACATCGGGAACGCCGATCCGCGCGCGCTCCAGGTCGCCGTCGCGGCGGCCCACGCGCTCGAGCACGTCGGTCTGCCCGAGGCGCAGCTCAACCTCTCGCAGGCGGCGATCTATCTCGCGCGGGCGCCAAAGTCGAAGGCTTGCGCGCTCGCGATCTGGGAGGCGCGCCAGGACGTGCGCGAGGGCGGAAACCTGCGACCGCCCGCGATGCTGCGCGACGCGCACTACGCCGGGGCGAAGAAGCTGGGTCACGGCGCGGGCTATCTCGATCCGCACACCGATCCGCGCGGCTTCGAGCTCGACTACCTCCCCGAGGAGCTGCGCGGGCGGCGGTACTATCGCCCGAGCGACGGCGGCGAGGCCGAGGGGAACGGGGAGGAAGGCGACGAGCGTGATCGAGAACGGGAGCAGGGCGCCTGATTTCGACCTGGAGGTCGACCGCACGACGCGCGTCCGGCTCGCCGACTTCCGCGACCGCCGCAACGTGCTGCTCGTCTTCCACCCCTTCGCGTTCACGCCGGTCTGCGAGGACGAGGCGCGCGACCTGGAGGAGAACCAGGCGTCGTTCGCCGCTGCCGAGACCGATGTCGTGCTCGTCTCGTGCGACTCGGCTCCAGCCCGCCGGGCCTGGAAGGAGAAGCTCGGGCTCAGCTACACGCTCGCCGCCGACTTCTGGCCGCACGGCGCCGCAGCGAAGGCCTACGGAGTCTTCGACGAGACGAGCGGCGCCCCCACCCGGGGCACGTTCCTGATCGGCAAGGACGGAGTCGTCGTCTGGTCGCTCGTGCAGGAGGCCGAGAACCGCCGCACCGAGATCGCCTCCGGGCCGCTCAGCGCGGCTCTGATGTGAACGGCTGGGCGTGACGCTCCACACCCATGAGTGGGGCGAGCGGGGTTCGCCGGTCGTCGTCTGCCTGCACGGAATCACGAGTCACGGGCGCCACTTCGCGAAGCTCGCGGAACGGCTCGCCGCCCGCTTCCACGTCGTCGCGCTCGACCTGCGCGGGCACGGCGGCTCGGACTACGAACCGCCCTGGCACCTCGAGCAGCACGTCGAGGACGCGCTCGACACGCTCCAGGAGCACGGACTCGTCGAGCAACCCGTTCGCTGGATCGGGCACTCGTTCGGGGGCCGGATCGCCTTCGAGGTCGCGGCGGCGGCGCCGGAGGCCGTCGAGCGGCTGGTACTGCTCGACCCGGCGCTCCTGATCTCGGGTAATGCCGCGTTGAACGGCGCCGAAGGCGCCCGCCTGGACCGCTCCTACGCGAGCTTCGACGAGGCGATCGACCGGCGCTTCGAGGAGAGCCGACTCTCGCGGGCGCCGCGCGAGCTCGTCGCAGGCGAGCTGCGCGCTCATCTCGTCCAGCACGGCGACAGCCGCTGGCGCTACCGCTACCTCCAGAGCGCCGTCGTTGCAGCATACGGCGAGATGAGCCGCGAGCCGCCCCCGTTCGAGCTGGCTCGAGTGCCGACGCTGGTCGTCCTCGGCGAGGACTCCTACATCCCGTACGAGCACCTGCTCGAGGCGCATACAGCGGTCCTCGGCGACGAGCTCGAGGTCGTGGGCGTTCCCGGCGGGCACACGGTGCTCTGGGACGCGTTCGAGGAGACGGCCACGGCGATCGAACGCTCTCTCTAGGCGGCCAGAGCCGCACGCTGCTCCACAGCGGGCGAGCGCGTCCACGACTCCGCGAAGCTCGGCGAGGAGCTCCGCGTCGATGCCGTTCGCAAGCCGGACGTGCGCCTTCGGGACGGCCACGGTCTCCTCCAGGGTGCGCGCGCCGAGCGCGCCGATCACCTTGTGCGGCTCCGCAGCCGCCCAGACGCCGCCGAACATCCCCGTGCTCGAGGAGAGGACTGCGACGACGACGCACGCGTGACCTGGGCGAAGCTGACTCCGGCGCGCGCCGAGACGCTCGAGTGCGTCGGCGTCAACCACACCGAGCGGCTCCGCTCGGCCTTCCGCGAGACGCTCAGCGAGGACGATGTCGCGCAGCTCTCGGAGCTGCTCGGCCGGCTCCCGGGCGCGTCGGGCCCGGCTCCTGCGCCGGCTGGCCCGCTTTTTGCCAATCTCGACGGTAGGATGATGCCATGAAAACAACCATAGACGCGGCCGGCCGAATCGTCGTCCCAAAACGGCTGCGGGACGAGTTGCGACTGGAGGCCGGCCAGGCGCTCGAGATCGCGGCCCGCGATGGTCGCCTCGAGATCGAGCCACGGGCGACGCCGATGCAGCTCGTGCGACGCGAGGGGAGTCTCGTGGCCGTCCCCGATGAGCCGCTACCGGTGCTCACCGCAAACGAGGTGCGCGAGACGCTCGAGCAGCTTCGCCGTTGATCGCTGCCGATTCGAGCGTGGTCGTCGCCGCGTTTGCGAGCTGGCATGAATTCCACGAGATGGCAAGCCGGGCACTCGATGGAGAGGTGCGCCTGCCGGCCCACGCTGCGCTCGAGTCGTACTCGGTTCTCACGCGTCTGCCGTCGCCGCATCGCGCGCAGCCAGAGCTTGTGCGCTCATTCCTCGCGGATCGATTCTCGGCGCCGCTGCTCCTTCTCGACTCCGGAGCCCATAAGCTGCTCGTCGACGAGTTCGTCTCGCTCGGGATCGCCGGTGGCGCTGTGTATGACGGCCTGATCTGCGCGACTGCCCGGGAGGCCGGTGCGACGCTCGTCACTTGCGACCGTCGTGCCGCAACGACCTACGACCGCCTGCGAGCGAGCTTTCGCCTGTTGGGCTGATCAGTCGATGTATTCGTCCGCGATCGACAAGACCGCGTCAAGGGTGGCGAGGCCCTCGTCGAGCTCCTCGCGCGTGATCGTCAGCGGTGGGCAGATCATGACGACGTTCCAGTGGGTCATCAAGTAGAGGCCCTTCTCGAGCGCGGTCTTCGCCATCCGCGCTACGGGGACGGCGGCCTCGCCGCCGGCGTTGAAGGGCACGAGCGGCTCCCGCGTCTCCCGGCTCTTGACGAGCTCGAGACCCCAGAAGAGGCCGAGCCCGCGCACGTCGCCGATCGAGGGGTGCTTCGCAGCGAGCGCAGGGAGCGCCGTTGCCAGGTACTCACCGTGCTCGGCCGCGTTCTCGACGATCCCCTCCTCGCGGAAGGCCTCGATCGACGCGACCGCCGAGGCGCAGGCGAGCGGATGACCGGAGTACGTCAGCCCGCCCGCCAGGAACTTGTCGCGGATCCACTCGGAGATCGGCTCGGAGACGGTCATCGCGCCGAGCGGGACATAGCCCGAGTTGATTCCCTTCGCCAGCGTCAGGATGTCTGGGACGACGTCCCAGTTGTCGCAGGCGAACCAGCGCCCGGTGCGGCCGAAGCCGGCCATCACCTCGTCGAGGATCAGCAGGATCCCGTATCGATCGCAGGTCTCGCGGATCGAGCGGAGGTAGCCGTCGGGCGGCGGGATCACGCCGTTCGTGCCGGTCACCGTCTCGAGGATCACCGCCGCCACGGTATGCGGGCCCTCGTACTGAAGGATCTCCTCGAGGTGCGGCGCTCCCGTGCAGACGGGGCACGGATCGGGATGGCCGGCGGGGCAGCGGTAGGTGTACGGGTCGAGCATCCGAACGACGCCTGGGAGCCCCGGCTCTGCGTGCCAGCGGCGCGGGTCGCCGGTGAGCGTGATCGCGCCGGCGGTGGCCCCGTGGTAGGAGCGGTAGCGCGCGACGATCTTGTGCCGCCCCGTGTACCAGCGGGCGAGCTTGATCGCGTTCTCGTTCGCCTCGGCGCCGCCGTTCGTGAAGAAGGACATCTTCAGGTCGCCGGGCGTCACCTCGGCGAGCAGGCGTCCGAGCTGGGAGCGCGGCTCCGTCGCCATCGGCGGCCCGATCGTGCAGAGACGCTCGGCCTGCTCCTTGATCGCCGCGATCAGCTTCGGATGCCCGTAGCCGATCGAGACGTTGACGAGCTGCGAGGCGAAGTCGAGGTAGCGCTTGCCGTCGTAGTCCCAGAAGTAGCGCCCCTCGGCGCCCGCGACCGGAATCGGGTCGATCACATCCTGCACCGACCAGGAGTGGAGGACGAACTCTTTCGCGTCCGCCCGAACCTGCTCGCCGAGCTCGTGGTTCGTCTCGATCGTCGCCATCCGAACAGCCTACTTCGAGATTGACGCGCTGGTCTCGAGGTCGAAGAAGTGGAGCATGCGGGTGTCCACCGCAACCTCGATCCGGTCGCCCTCCCGGGCGCGTGACTCGCGGCCGACCCGCCCGACGAACGGCGTCCCGGCCGGGTTCTCGAGCGCTGCGAGCGCCTCCTCGGTCTCGACGGCGTCCCTCACCTCCTCCGTCGCCACATGCGGAGCGGAGACCGAGAAGTGGAGGAAGATCTCCGAGCCCATGTCCTCGCGCAGATCGACGGTGACCGGGAGGCGGCTCCCTGCGGGCGCGTCTGAGAGCGCCGCGTCCTCGAAATCCTCCGGCCTGATCCCGAGCGCGACCTTCCGTCCCTCGTAGCTACCGAGCCCGGCCCGGCCGTCCACGGGGAGGCTGTACTCGCCGAACCGCGCCAGCCCGCCCTCGATCGTGGCCTCGACGAGGTTCATCGCCGGCGAGCCGATGAACTCGGCGACGAAGAGGTTGGCCGGCTCACGATAGAGCTCTTGCGGCGAGGCGAGCTGCTGGAGTTCGCCTTTGCGCATGACCGCCACCCGGTCGCCGAGCGTCATCGCCTCGGACTGGTCGTGGGTGACGTAGATCGTCGTCACGCTCAGATCGCGCTGGATCCGTGCGATCTCGGCGCGCATCTGCACCCGCAGCTTGGCGTCCAGGTTCGAAAGCGGCTCGTCCATCAGGAACGCCTGCGGCTCGCGGACGATCGCGCGCCCCATCGCGACGCGCTGCCGTTGCCCTCCCGAGAGCGTCCGCGGCTTCTTCTTGAGCACGTCCACGAGCCCGAGGACTCGAGCCGCGTCGTCCACCCGGCGCTTGATCTCGGACCTGTCGTGCCCGCGCATCTTCAGCGCGAAGGCCATGTTGTCGAACGAGCTCATGTGCGGGTAGAGCGCGTAGTTCTGGAAGATCATCGCGATGTCGCGGTCCTTCGGCGGTAGGTCGTTGACGACGCGGTCGCCGACCTTGATCGTCCCGTCCGTGATCTCCTCGAGCCCTGCGATCATCCGCAGCGCCGACGTCTTCCCGCAGCCGGAGGGGCCGACGAAGACTGCGAGCTCGCCGTCCTCGATCTCGAGGTCCAGGTCGTGGACGGCGCGCGTCCCGTCCGGATAGACCTTCGAGACGCTCTCGAGGGCAATATTCGCCACGACCCTCGAAACATAAAGCACGATGACTTGGTTAGGATCGTCGGGTGGAGGCAGCCGCAGTGCCGCGGCGCAGGAGACGTGATCTCCTCGAGCAGCGCCGTTTTCTCGCGCCGGCGCTCATCGCGCCCGCGGTGGTCTTCGTCGGGCTGCTCGTAGGGGCGCCGCTGATCCTGTCCGTGTACCTCTCGTTGACGAATGCGACCGCCGGCTCGCTGACCGGCGGCTTCGTCGGCTTCGACAACTACACCTCCCAGTGGTCGGACCCGAACTTCCGCACCGCCTTCAGGAACACGATCGTCTTCACGCTGGTCGCGAACGCGATCGTCGTGCTCGGCGCCTCCGTGCTCGCGCACTTCCTCATCCGCGAGTTTCGGGGCAGGTGGCTCATGCGGTTCCTGGTCTTGCTGCCGTGGGCAGCCCCGGTCGCGCTCTCGACGATCGGCTTCCTCTGGATCTTCGACTCGCTGTTCTCGGTCGTGAACTGGACCCTGAAGGAGCTCTCGCTGGTCGACCGCTTCAACCCGCCCCAGTGGCTGGGTGAGCCGAACAAGGCACTCGCGGCGATCACGACCGTGCACGCGTGGCGGCTGCTCCCGTTTGCGACCGTGATCATGATCGCCGGGCTCGCCTCGATCCCGAAGGAAGTGAACGACGCGGCGAAGGTGGACGGGGCCACGGGCCTCAAAAAGCTCTGGTTCGTGACGCTGCCGCTCCAGCTTCCGATCGCGACGATCGCCGTCCTGTTCGGCATCGTCTTCACGGCGACCGACATGGCCGTCGTCTACATCCTCACCCGCGGCGGCCCGTTCAACTCGACGCAGATGCTGCCGATGTGGGCCTTCCAGACCGGGATTCAAGGCGGCTCGCTCGGCGAGGGTGCGGCGGTCGCCCTGTTCCTTCTGCCCGTGCTGGCGATCGTAACGGTGCTGATGCTCCTCTTTGCGCGCAGGGTCGAGGTCACCTAGGTGGGCCGCTGATGCCTTTGCGCCGGCGCGACAACATGCTCACCTGGCTCGTCGTCGGGCCGTTCGCGATCGTGCTCGCGTTTCCGTTCTACTGGATGCTCCAGACCTCGCTCAAGTCGGAGCTCGACCTGTACAACACCGAGAACAATCCGTTCGCCTTCGGCGAGGGCTCGCCGACGCTCGACAACTACCGCTTCCTCTTCAGCGACACCCAGTACGCGCACTGGCTCCTGAACACGGTACTCGTCGGCCTCGCCGTCGTCGCGATCACGCTTGCCGTCTCGCTACCGGCCGGCTACGCGCTCGCCCGGCTCTCCGGACGCTGGGGGCAAACACTCGGCGTGGGCCTCTTCCTGGTATACCTCGTGCCACCGACGCTGCTCTTCCTGCCCCTCTCGCGGGTCGTGGCCGAGGTCGGCCTCCAGGACCGGCTCGCAGCGCTGATCCTCGTCTACCCCGGCTTCACGATCCCGTTTGCGACCTGGCTCTTGATGGGCTTCTTCAAGTCGATCCCGCGCGAGCTCGAGGACGCAGCCGTCGTCGACGGCGCCTCGCGCCTGCGGACCCTCGTCTGGATCGTCTTCCCGATCTCGCTTCCGGGGATCCTGACCGTCGTCATCTTCACGTTCTCGCTCTGCGTGAACGAGTTCATCTACGCGATCGCGTTCATCACGAGCTCGGATAGCAAGGTGGTCTCGACCGGTATCTACACCGAGCTGATCCGGGGAGACGTCTTCTACTGGGGCGCGCTGATGGCCGCGACCCTGATTCCCGCAGTTCCGCTTGCGCTGCTTTACAACACGTTCCTCGACCGCTTCATCGCCGGATTCACCGGCGGAGCTTTCCGTTGACCCACAGTCCACAGCGAGGAAAGGAGCTTCAGATGGCGGACGGCAACACCCACAGTGACGGAGCCGAGGAGGAGGTGGCTGGCGGGCACACGACAAGGCGCGAGATCATCACGAAAGCGGCCGCCGGCACGCTCCTCGTCGTCTACGGCGGCGCAGCGACGAAGACAGCGGCCGCGGGAGTGCCGAAGTACCGCGCGAGGGAGCTCGCGGGGACGCTCAAGATCATCCAGTGGAGCCACTTCGTCCCCGCATACGACAAGTGGTTCGACAACGTCTACGTCAAGCGCTGGGGCCAGGCGAACGACACCGAGGTGACCGTCGACCACATCAACCAGGCCGACATCCCGGCGCGCGCGGCCGCCGAGGTCGCGGCCCAGAGCGGCCACGACATCTTCTTCTTCCTCACGCCGCCGGCCGCGTACGAGGACCAGGTGATCAACCACGCGGAGATCGTCCAGGAGGTCACGAAGAAGCGCGGCAAGATCAAGCCCGTGGCATTCAAGTCCACCTACAACCAGAAGACGAAGAAGTACTTCGCCTTCTCGGACAACTACGCCCCCGATCCGTGCAACTACCGGACCGATCTCTGGGGCGAGGTGGGACTCAAGCCGACGAGCTGGGACAACGTATTGAAAGCGGCGCCGAAGCTGCGCGCGATGGGGAATCCGATCGGGATCGGCATGTCGAACGAGATCGACTCGAACGTGGCCCTCAGCGCCATGATGATGTGCTTCGGCTCCTTCATCCAGAACAAGGAACAGCGGGTCGTTCTCAACTCGAAGGCAACCGTCAACGTCCTCAAGTTCGCGCGAGAGCTCTACCGACAGGGAATGTCGAACGAGATCTTCGCCTGGACTGCCGCCTCGAACAATCAGGCGATGCTGGCGGGGCGGCTGTCGATGGCGCTGAACGCGATCTCGATCACCCGCTCGGCAGAGCTGATCAACCCCGATCTCGCAGCCAAGATCGAGCTGCTGCCGATCCCGAGGGGCCCGAACGGCCGGCTCGGGCTCGAGCACGTGATGGGGGCTTACGTCATCTGGAAGTTCGCCAAGAACAAGCCGATGGCCCAGAAGTTCCTCGCCGACCTCGAGATCAAGTACATCGGCGCGTTCGAGAACTCGAAGTTCTACAACTTCCCGTCCTGGCCGGCGTCGGTGCCGAACATCGCTCGCCGGGTCGAGCGCGACCCGGTGGCGAAGCCGAGCGGGAAGTACAAGATCCTCGCCGAGATCGCGGACAAGTACACGCTCAATCCCGGCTGGCCGGGCAACACCAACGCCGCGATCGACGAGATCTTCAACAAGTTCCTGATCCCGCAGATGTTCGCGGAGGTGGCACAGGGCCGGCGCACGCCGGAGGAGGCGGCCAAGATCTACGACCGCTCCTTCCGCGGGATCTTCCAGAAGTGGCGGAACCTGGGGAAGATCTGAGAGCCGCACTCGTGATGGAGCTCGGGCGCCCGCCGCAGGCCGGCGAGGCGTCCGAGCCGGCCAACGCGAGCCTGGAGGTACTCGCCGCGGCGGTGAACCCGATCGACCGTGCGGTGGCGGCCGGGCAGTTCTACGGCGGGCATCCTCCACTGCCCTTCGTGCCCGGGTGCGAGTGCGTCGGGCGGGAGACGGGCGGTCGCGTCGTCTGGACCTTCGGCGGCGGGCTCGGCCTCGCCCGTAACGGCGCCATGGCCGAGCGGGCGGAGCTCGGATCGGTCGTCGCCGAGGTGCCGGCCGGCGCCGATCCCGCACTCGCCGCGGCGCTCGGGATAGCCGGACTCGCGGGTTGGATGCCGCTCGCGTGGCGCGCTCCCGTTCGGGAAGGCGATCGCGTGCTCGTGCTCGGCGCGACCGGGGCCGCAGGGCAGGTCGCGCTCCAGGCAGCTCGGCTTTTCGGCGCCGAGCACATCATCGCGGCCGGTCGAGACGCGAACGGTCTCGCGCGTGCACTCGAGCTCGGCGCCGACGAGGCGGTCCCGCTCGACGGCGACTTCGGCGAGCCGACATACGTCTTCGACCCCCTCTGCGGAGAACCGCTCGAGCGCGCGATCGCGAGCGCCGCGTCGGGCGCGCGGATCGTCCAGCTCGGCCAGTCGGCCGGGCCGACGGCGACGATTCCCTCGGCGGCCGTGCGCGGGAAGCAGCTCGAGCTGCTCGGCTACTCGAGTTTCGCCGTCCCTGCCTACCTGCTCGCCGAGCACTACCGCCGGTTGGTCGAGCACGCGCTCGGGGGCGCGATCCAGGTCGACCCCGAGCGGATCGGCCTCGAAGAGGTAGGGGAGGCCTGGGGCCGTCGCGGGAAGCTCGTCGTTTGTCCCTAGGATCAGTACGCTTGGGACGACCTTCGAGGAGGATTCCCATGACCGAGCTCGCCACCGCACCCGACACCCGCAGCGCCAGGGTCGCGCGCATCAACCACTGGATCGGCGGTACGGCCGTCGCCGGCGGGTCCGGTCGCAGCGGACCCGTGTACAACCCCGCGACGGGCGAGCAGTCCGGCGCCGTCGACTTCGCCTCGGTCGAGGAGATCGACCGCGCGGTAGCGGCCGCCAAGGCGGCGTTCCCCGCCTGGCGCGCGACCTCGCTCTCGCGCAGGTCCGACATCTACTTCCGCATTCGCAAGCTGCTCGACGAGCACCGCGAGGACATCGCGCGGCTGCTCACGACCGAGCACGGCAAGGTGCTCTCCGACGCGCTCGGCGAGGTCGCGCGCGGGCTCGAGGTGATCGAGTTCGCCTGCGGGATCCCGCACCTGCTCAAGGGCAGCTTCTCGGAGCAGGCCTCGACCGGGATCGACGTCTACTCGATCCGGCAGCCGCTCGGCGTCGTTGCCGGGATCACCCCTTTCAACTTCCCGGCGATGGTGCCCATGTGGATGTGGGGTCCCGCGCTCGCGTGCGGGAACACCTTCGTCCTGAAGCCGTCCGAGAAGGATCCGTCCGCGTCGGTCTTCATGGCGGAGCTGCTCGAGGAGGCGGGCGTGCCGGACGGCGTCTTCAACGTCGTCCACGGCGACAAGGTCGCGGTCGATCGGATCCTCGAGCACCCGGACATCGCCGCGGTCAGCTTCGTCGGCTCGACCCCGATCGCGCGCTACATCTACGAGACGGGCACGAAGCACGGCAAGCGCGTGC